>DRIG01000073.1 GCA_011052815.1 candidate division WOR-3 bacterium
AATCAATGTGCGCATAATGCCGCTTCTCGGTCTCATACTCAATATGCGCAATCGCAATCGTCAAAATCTTCGTCTCATCACGCCGACCCTGAGACTCCGAAGCCTTCGCCACCTCATCGTACGAAATAAACTTCGCTAAACCCTTCTTCTCCAAAGCCTTGGTAATCGCCGCCGTTAACGCCGTCTTACCATGATCAACATGCCCAATCGTCCCAATGTTGACATGCGGCTTTGTCCGATCAAACTTCTCTTTCGCCATATAAATCCTCCTTGACCATCCTTTTTCAGTTAAGTTAAATAAATAAATTAAGTAAACATCTATTATATATAAAATTAAATGTTTGTCAATAGTCAATTTCGACTATTGAAGGTATCGTTATACCTGGTTGTAGGTTGTAAGAGGCAGCCGAATAATAATTCCGTCACCAGCGAAATTACAGTTTATTATATTCGAAAGCAAAAGGATGTCAAGTGAATAGTCACCGATATTCTATTCGGTCTTCACCAGAGTCTTCGACGTCTCAGTTTTATGAAGAGATACAGACCGATGATTATGATGATAACCGGCCAGTCACGATAAAACGAGAATATCGTGATGCCGTGATTGGATGCCCATATCCAGGCACCGATGAAAATCAAGAACAGGGCAAACCACATACTGCAACCCATAGAACCTCCTTATGTTCCTTTTCTTCCTTTTTCTTGTTTGATCACTATATCACCGCGGTCGTTCTTTATCCTGATCCTCGCACCTTTATTATTGATTATTCCTTTGAGAGTGGTCGCTGTTCTTTTTTCCTTTAACAGATTGAATTCGCAGTCAATCCCACCGTGTTTCGCTTCAAGCTCGATCTCCGCTTCGACCGCGTCAGCGAGTCTCAGGGTGATGTCACTCTTTTTTGTTTTTATATCGATATTCTCGAGATGCCTGTATTCGATGTCGACATCTCCCGCCACCAGTTCTCCTGTAAAACTGCCTGACAGATTAGAGCCATGGATATCAGCGGCGACAGAGGTGAGTTTGATTTCACCGCTGATGTCGCGGATGGTGATGTCTCCGGAGACACCTTTTATCGACAGGTCAATCGTATGGGGAACGGCGATTTCTATGTCGCCGGTTATTGCTTTGACTTCGAGTGTATCTTCATCCTCTTTGATCTTTACAAAACCGTCTTTTTGAATTGTAATGTTGTTTTCCTCGCCGCCATGGATCTGCAGATCGCCGCTGATACCTTTGAATTTTATTCTTCTTTTTCTGGAAAAAGCGAGTGTTCGGTCTGCTGTTCCATGTTCAAAAGACCCGTTTATCTTTGAAGTGATTATATCGGGGATCCATTCGAATACACTGAATATTTTATGGCGGCGTCTGCTGGTGTGCGGATGGGAAAAGGTCAATGCCTCAAGAAGGCGTGCTGCTTCGTCTGCATTGATCTTGCCCTGTTCGAGAAGTTTTAAGATCCTCAAGCGTTCATTCAATGTAGACCTCCACACATTCATCCTTCTCTTCGTCGTCAACCTCCACTAAGGTGAATCTGCCGCCCTCGCTGATTTCTTCGACTATCTTATCAATCATTTCAGGAGTGAATTCATCCCAGGAGATCTCCCTGCCGTGGATATTCACTTTACTGCCCTCGGGTATCACTCCTTTGAATGCAGCGCCGATCTTTGAAGCGAGCTTCAGAACACTCAGTGGAATATCGACCTTTACTTTTGTCTTTTCTTTTCCTTTATCAAAGACCCGCACCCGTAAAAAACGGCCTTTTCCTTTTGAGGTTTTCAGGGCACTCAATAGTCGGTCCGCTTCCTCAGGAGTGACTTTTCCCTCAGCGACCATCTTCAAAATTTTTTTCTGTTCTTCAGACATAGAGCCTCCTTTACTTTTTCCCTATGATATACTTCACCAGTTCAAATAGTCCGATTATAATCAGCAGTACAGGCCAATCCCGCTGCCAGGCGATATGCAGGATTCTTAGATTGCTGAGCCAGATTAATAGGCCCACGATAATCAGAAAAAGACCGCCGAAAATTCGGGAAAGATAGTATTTCATCTCTTCCTCCTCTGTTTCAGAATCGCCACAGCTTCATCCACGGAGATCTCACCCTGTGCCAGTGCTTCAATAGGGTCCTTTTTCGTACTGGTTGGAGAAAGCCCGAGGTCTTTGAGCAGATTTTCAATCTTTGTCTTTATGGTCGGATACGAGATGCCGAGGATCTTTTCGATTTCAGTGATTTTACCCTGGCTGCGCAGGAATATAATCAGGAATTCATACTGGTCTTCTGACAACCGGCAGAATTTGCACGGTGAAAAGTCTTTCTTGACCCTGAGATCACATTTCGGACATTTTAATTCACTGATGATCATGTCTTCGTGACAAGACGGACACTTCAAAATTTTTAATTTCATAATATATTATAATAAAAATTTTTAATTTGTCAAGGGGTAAAAATGAATTTTTTTTAAATTTACGGATAGATTCGATCGAGCATTCTGGGAAATGGGATGGTTTCTCTGACATGTTTTATTCCGCAGATCCAGGCAATGGTCCTTTCTAAACCGAGGCCGAATCCACCATGGGGGCAGGTGCCGTATTTTCTCAGATCAAGGTACCATTGAAAGGCCTTTTCAGGAAGATTATGTTCTTTTATGCTCTTTAACAGGGTGTCATAATCGTCTTCACGCTGGCCTCCGCCCACCAGTTCTCCAGAACCTTCAGGCCCGATCATATCAACTCCCAGTACCAGGGATGGATCGTCGGGATCGCGTTTCATATAGAATGCCTTGATCGCTGCGGGAAAGCGATGGACAAAGACCGGTTTGTCGAAATTTTCCGAAATGAACGCCTCATGGGGTGCACCGAAATCTTCACCGTATTTGAACTCTTTATCTTTTTTCTGAATTATTGAAACCGCCTCTTTGTAAGAGATCCTGGGAAATGGTTTCTTTATCTGAGCCAATATAGATATATCCCTTTCCAGTATTTTTAATTCCGCCTCTCTGTTTTTGAGCACTGATTCCACCATATAGACAATCATATCCTCGATCAGTTCCATGATGCCGTCGAGGTCGATATAAGCAATCTCCGGTTCGAGCATCCAGAATTCAGTAAGATGTTTGCGGGTCTTTGATTTTTCGGCGCGGAATGTGGGACCGAAACAGTAAACCCTGCCGAGGGCCGCCGCGGTTGCTTCATTATAAAGCTGGCCGCTCTGGCTCAGGTATGCTTTCTGTTCATAATAATCAACCTCAAAGAGGGTTGTTGTGCCTTCACATGCAGCGGGTGTAAGGATGGGGCAGTCGGCGCAGATGAATCCACGTTCGTCCAGGAATCTTCTTAACGAGCTTATTATTTCGTGCCTTATCCGCATGATGGCGTTCTGTTTTTTCGAGCGCAGCCAGAGATGGCGGATCGGCAAAAGGAACTCAATCGAATGTTCTTTCGGTGTTATCGGATAGTCAGAGGTTTTTTGAATGATCCGGAGGTCCTGAGCAATGATTTCATAGCCGCCTGGAGCTCTTTTCTCTTTTTTGACGATGCCCTTCAGAATTACAGATGATTCCTGTGTGATTCTGTCCGCGGCTTCAAACACCTCTTCCTTGGTTTCGCCTTTGGCGATGACCGATTGGATGATCCCCGTGCCGTCGCGCACCAGAATGAAACGAACTTTTCCGCTTGAACGTTTGTTATATAGCCATCCCTTGATGACCACTTCTTTCCCTTCATACCGTCCGATATCTTCGATATAGACATGCATAGTTTACTATATTCTTTTTTTAAATGAAGTCAAGCCTCGAAGATGATATTAGGTATCTCTGTTTTTACGGCCCCTCTTGATATAATATTCTTATGTAGTTCTAATGGCTGAGATATATGGATGTGGTTTTTAAGTTAAAAGAGGCGAAGACGCCGATGCCGCCTTCTATTCCGCTTTGCAGAAGACTGTCCTGGAGCGGTTCAAAGCGGCTGTATTCAAAATAATTCTCGTCGCACGCCATTAATTGCAGGGTGTAATAACCCTCCGGAAGATTTTGAATCTGGATGGGCATAGGAATACGGATTACGGTATCGGATGTGTCGGGGGTGTGCCAGAATGGAATGTTGTAGTTATCATTGATGAAATAGCCGTAGTAATAAGGTGCTCCAGTGCTTTTTGTGATGGTGATCGTGTCGGATATTTTAAAAGTATCACCGGGTTCAGGAAAGATGATCTGGAAATTCCCCGGGATCCTTGTCGTACCGAAGACCGTATCATAATCAGGATGAATTACCGTGAGGGTATAGGTTGATTCCGGATAAATGAATTTGTCATAACTTTTATAAAGGCTGTCGATAAGGACTAAAGTATCCTGCGGTCCACCGCCGTCCAGTAAGACAAGGGCGTCATCGACATAGCGGGAGCTCGGTTCATCCATAAGATAACTGCGGTCGACGAACACCTCGGAGTAGAATCTCCCTCCCTGTAGAAAAGAGTAGATATTCAGCTGGGGTTGATACAGCTGAGATTCCTCTTCTGAACAGGCGGCGTTCAATAATATGATCGACAACAGATATAGAAGTATTTTGATGTTCTTCATCTTAAAACCTCATATTCATGCCGATACTGGGTATTGGTATAGGCAGCAGAATATAGGCCGTTTTACGGGGCGGGTCTTTATCATAATCCCAGGTGTAAAAGAGGACGTTTTCCCGGTCGTAGAGGTTAATCACATCAATGAACCAGGAGCCGTTTTTACCGAACAGCTTAAAGTCTTTTTCAAAATGCAGATCAAGACGATGGCTTACAGGCAGACGCCGGGCGTCCCGTGGTCCCCGGATAATCAGCCACTCGACCGATTCTTCCTGCTCGAGGTAATCATAAGAACGGTAACGATATCTCGCGAGGTCTTCGGCATAGGGCAGGCCGCTTCCCAGATACCAGCGGAGGTCGAGCGCGCCGCCGCTTATGACGGGAAGTTTTCCCGGAACAGTGAATCCGATAACAATATTCAAATTGTGGCGGCGGTCATAGCGCGGGGCGTAATAGCGGTCGCCGAGTTTTCGGCGGGTGTAGCCGAATGAATAACTGAACCAGCCGAATACGGATTTATAAGTCTTCTTGAAGAAGAGATCCACCCCGAAGGCATAACCTCTGCTGACCGCCAAACTTTCCGCAGGCCTGCTGAAGAGCATTTCACTGCTCGGCGGGATGAGTAGGTTGTAGTATCGTTTGTAGTATGGTTCAATCGTAAAGTGGGTGTTTTCGTCGAGCCAGTTTTCATAACCCACGATTATGTGATATGCATTGGGCAGGGCATGAAGTGTGTCGACGAGGCGCCAGAAGTCGAAGATTGAAAAATATGATTCCTGACTGTTGATCGTGATTAAAAATTGGCTGTATTTGCCCCAAGCCAGGTTCAGGGCCTGGCTCGGAGAGAGGTGGTATTTTATACCGAGGCGCGGATCAAGGCTCAGCTTTTTTCTTGATGTGGTATAGACCGCCCTCAAACCGTTCTGTAAAGACAAAAGATGTGGAATGATCGACCACTTGTCCTGCAGGTACAGGCTGTAGAGATATGTCTTTTCCTTTTTTTCGAGGATATGGTGTTCAGTCCGCTCCAGATTATATTCGATACTGAGGTGTTTGATGTCGATACCCCAGTCCATATTGTGGGATTGATTGATAAAATAGTTGAAATCACTCTTTATCGTATGGTCGATTATCTCTTCGTAAAAATGGAGATTGTTTGTGGTATCGCTGTAATCTTCATACCGGAAATGGGTGAAAAAATTACTCCACGATCCCTGTAATTCTCCATAGAGATTATGGTTGAAGATGCGACGCCAGCGCAGTGAAGTTCCGCGGTTTCCCCAGTTGAGTTCGATCTTCTCGTTTGCGCTGTCTTCGTCGAAATTCTCGAATGAGACGACATCAGAACCACCCAGACCGGCGAGCGTGAATCGGTCATTCATCGTCGGGTTGAAGTTCACTTTTGCGATACCATCGTAAAAATAATAAGGTAGAGAAATCGTGTCGCCGGTTATCTTCGAATATGCCCAGACCAGACCGTCGAAGTATGTTCGACGGCCGCTTACAAGAAAAGAGCCTTTTGGAATAGGCCCTTCGACCAGCGCTTTGGAAGTAATCAGTCCGAGACTGAACTTTCCGCTGTATTTTTTTGTATTTCCTTCTTTCGTCGTTATATTCAGGACCGATGATAAACGATTGCCGAAACGCGCCGGATAACCGCCGGCATAGAGTTCAGCATCCCCCACGGCGTCGGGGTTAAAGGTGGAAAAGAGTCCGAAGAGGTGGGTCGACGGATTATAGACCGTGATGCCGTCGAGTAAAACAAGATTTTCATCCGGGCTCCCTCCCCGTACATAAAGTTTATTGGAGAGATCGTGCATCGCCACAATACCGGGCATCAACTGCAGAATTTTTATCAAATCTTTTTCAAACAGTCCCGGTACTGATTTTATTTCACGCGTTGTGAATGTGATATGGCTTACTTCGACCTCCTGCTCAAAACGACTTCGCTGGGCGGAAACACTTACTTCAGGCATTTCGAGTATCAGGGGTGTGAGTTCGATGTTTATTCTTTGATGCTCTCCTTTTTCAAGGTGTACTGGAATTCTTTTGTCCTGATACCCGATATATGAACATATTAAGGTATATTCTCCTGAGGGGACATCATGGATTACAAAATATCCTTTTTCATTGGATGCCGAACCGAGTTCCGTGTCTTCAAGATAAAGATTGGCATAAGCCAGTTTTTCACCGTTTGTAGCATCCGTGACAAAACCACTTAAGGAACCGGTGCCGTATCCCGACAACAGGAAAAGAAGGAACAACATGTCAGATTATATTATGAATCTTCATTGAGTCAATATCCAATTCCGACAATTGACAAAGACAAATAACCAAGTATAATAAAGAAATATGAAGAAAGGGCTTGTGATAATTCCGACCTATAATGAAGCTGTGAATATCAAAAAAATCATCGGAGAAATTTTATCAAGTTCACCGCAACTCGAAATTCTTGTGATTGACGATAATTCACCGGACGGCACTGGTGATATCGTCGAGAAGATAAGCCGTACAGATAAGAAAGTCCATCTTATAAGGAGAGAAAAGAAGATGGGACTCGGCACTGCTTATGTGCTTGGTTTTGATTATACCTTGAAGAACGGTTATGATTTCGCTTTTGAGATGGATGCTGATTTTTCCCACAATCCCGAGGAACTGCCGAGATTCATCGAACTGCTGGATGATTACGAGTTGATCGTAGGCTCGCGGTACATCCAGGGGGTGAGTGTGGTCAACTGGCCTATGAAACGGTTGTTGCTTTCTTATTTCGCCTGTCTGTTCGCCCGCGTGGTCACAGGAGTTCCGATTAAAGATTTGACGAGCGGCTTCAAGTGTTACTCCAGGAAGGCGCTTGAAGCGGTCAATTGGAAAGATTTCAAGGTGGATGGTTATGGTTTTCAGATCCAGAGCGTTTTTTCAGTCTATAGAGCCGGTTTGAAGATAAAGGAGATTCCGATAATATTTGTTGAGAGGCGTGAAGGCGAGTCCAAGATGTCGAAGCGGATTATCTGGGAGGCTTTCTGGTTGGTCTGGAAATTACGTTTGATGTCTTTATTCAGGAAAAGATGTTAAATATCATCATCGTCAATTATAACTCAGGAAATCATTTAAGAGATTGTCTTGAAGCGATTCATCGGAATATCAATGGAAAAGAGGATTATGATATAACCGTGTATGACAACGGTTCTACAGATCACAGCTTGGAAACAGCAAAAGATGCGTTTGCGGATGTAAAATATATCGGCAATCACACAAATTTCGGTTTTGCCAGGGCGGCGAATCAGGCGATCAGTGCTACAAGAGGCAGATATATTCTGCTCTTAAATCCGGATGTCTTGCTCTTTCCCGGTACAATAGAACGGATGATTGAATTTATGGATAAAAATCAGAAGTGCGGTATCCTCGGAGCTGAAATATTGAGCCCTGCAGGATTCCGCCAGCCGACCTGCCGCCGTTTCCCCGATTATTTTAATATCCTCTTCGGGCGACGTTCTCTGATAAGGCGGATATTTCCGAGAAATCCTTTTTCAAACAGTTATCTTTATCTTGATATGGATTATAATAAGGCTGAGATGGTCGATTTCGTCGAAGGGTCGGTGATGATGCTCAGGCGGAGTGCACTTGATGAGGTCGGGCTTTTTGATGAAGATTTCTTTCTCTATGTTGAAGACGCCGACCTGTGCTATCGTATGCAGCAAAAAGGCTGGCAGGTATGGTGGCTGCCCAGAACTTATGCGATACATTATCGAGGTGAAAATTTCCGTCGGGATAACATCCATCCCGCAATCCACCATTCAAAGGGTTTTTACAGATTTTTCAAGAAACACTACGCCCCGTCCGGATTGATGCATTTATTGCTCAGGATACTACTGGGATTGAGGCTTGCTTATGTAGTATCCACTGAATCGGTTAAAAAGATATTAAATGATATTAATTTTTCTCCTCCTAAGTAATATTTCATTCCATTCAGAATATTACACAAACACGAATTTCTATTACGAAATTACGGGTAAAGACTCGATTATTTACGGAGCGAGCAATGGAGGTGCTGTCGTTTACAATCGTCTCAGCGGTTCTTTCAGGGTTTTAACCAATTCAGACGGGTTGCAGACCAATCGTCAGCGTTGCACAGCGCTCGACAGCTCAGGGTATATCTGGTTCGGTAATGAATTCGGTCTGGCACTGGTCAGCGGTGGTTTTGATAGTGTTCTGATTTATCCACCGGAATGCCTCGCCTGCACCAGAATCCAGGGGATCATCTGTTTGAAAGACAGTGTGTATGTAGCTTCATCAGGAGGATTGCTCTTCATCGCCACCAATAGTACGCCCGCTGATTTTTCAGACGATTCAAGATTGCGCATCTTTACGACGGATGGGCTGCCGTCGAACAATGTTTTATCGCTTGCGGTCCATAACAATCGTATCTGGGTCGGAACAGACAACGGTATTGCTTGTTTCACCAAAGATTTCAACCCTGATTCAACCTTTACATATAATACATCGCATGGTCTGCTCGACACCCGTATTAATAAGATTGCAGTCATCGATACGACAATCTATGTCGGAACCGATGCAGGACTTAATCGCTTCAATGGAAGTTATTTCGATACCCTTCTGCTCGGTTACGGAGTGTGTGATATCACCTATCGAGGTGATTCTCTTGCATTGGCGCTTGATTCACTCTCCCAATTCGGATTTCTGTTTCAGGGAAATCTGGTGATTGAAAAAGAGGGTATTCCTTATAGGTGCGATGTTTTTTCTCTGCTCAATATCAATGATACACTCTTCTGCGGACTCGGCAACCGCTACACAGTAGATTATTACGGACGAGGCATCGGCCGTTTTGACGCCGACGGTGAATTATGGGAGTTGATCGAAAGGGAATGTTTACCTTCCAACCATATTTCCGAGATTACTGCAAACGAATATGGTGTTTTCGTCGCCTGCGGCGCCCGTGCCGGTTATTCACGGGGCATCGGATGGTTGGATAATGAAGGTGATTGGTCGCGTTTCGGATGTGATACGGTTTTGTCATTCAAACATATCCATCGTTGTGTCACCGCACCCGACGGAAAGGTCTGGTTCGGTGTAAATCCTTTCAGTTCTTCAGGGGCTGATACACTGATGGCGTTCGCCTTTGAACCGCTGACACAGACATGGACTTTTCTGGGGGCAAGATACCACGGTATGGACAGTTCTGTGGCGGTATGGGATCTGGAGTTTGATTCCCACAACAATATGTATATATCACTCGCCGGTCCCTCGGATAAGTTGTGGGTGATTGATTCCGCGTTGAATGAAGTTTGTTTTCTGGGAGAAAAGTCCACCGGTTTTAAGGTGGAGCTCGCTCTGGATTCTATTGGAAGGGTATGGAGCACCATGATCGGCGCCGAAGGCGGTCTTATGATGATCGATACGGATAATACCCTCTTTGACCGCAGTGACGATTCTTCCATAAAGTTCGGAGAATCCGACGGGATGCTTTCAAAATATGCAGTCGGTTGTATTGTTGATCGAAATAACAATCTATATGTTGCGAATGAAGTGGGGCTCCTGATGTATGATGGTTCAACTTTTTCCGGTTTTACAGATATTTCCAACGAGGAACTTTTTGATGTTGAACTCGATTCAGAAGGCAGGGTATGGTTGCTCGCTATGGACGGTATCTATTTTTACGACCCCCGTCTCAAGATTACAGACGGTTACACCTTCAAGGAACTTGGTGTCCATATTGAATTTATGGATTTCTCCAATGAGATCGTCCAGGTGCAGGGTTTTGAATTCGATCCCATTAGAAATTGCTTCTGGATCGGCGGGGAAACCGGTCTGCTGAAACTCGAGGTTCAGTTCGATACACTCCCGGCATTGGATAGTATCTTGCTTTACCCGAATCCGGTGGTTAATCATAGTGTGGTTAAAATAAAGAACATTCCAGCGGACGCCCGGGTAAGTATCTATTCAATCAGCGGCAGATTGCTCGTTAGAGGTCTTGAACCCGATCCCGTATTCGGAGAAGTGGTATGGGACATCCCGGATGATCTAAGCAGTGGTCTTTATTTCGTTTTGGTGAACACACCACGCGGGAACAGGGTTTGTAAGTTCGCCGTAGTGAAATGAACTTTCCGCCTTTTGCGCAAGATGCATGAATTCAGTGTGACAAAATCACTCGTCGACCTCTGTATTCAGGAAGCAGAGAAGAACAATTTCAAGAAGGTCTATAAAATAAATTTGAAGATCGGAAAGTTCACGGGATTTTCACCTGACTCGATTCTTTTTTATTTTGACTATTTGAAACCGAATACCAGGTGCAGTGACGCCGAAATCATCTTTACCGAGGTTCCCATTCGGATTAAATGCCGGGCATGTGGCAAAGAGAATGTCATCGATGAACCGATTCTTGTCTGCCCTGATTGCGGCAGGGCGGAGATCGAAATATTGTCGGGCAGGGAATTCTATATAGAATCGATAGAAGGTGAATAGAATGGTTTGTGTCAGTGATCACCAAAAGAAAGGAGTTTGAGGTGAAAGAAGTGAAAGTCCTTAAACCTGTACTCGTGTCGAATAAACAGCGGGCGCAGGAGAATAGAAAGAAATTTGATGAGATGAATGCCCTGGTGATAAACATAATTTCTTCACCCGGTGCGGGTAAGACGACGTTTATTCACCGTTTGATTGAAGACTTAAAAGATTCGTATAAAACCTTGGTGATCGAAGGTGACATCAAGGGGCAGGTGGACAGCCAGCGGCTCGCCGATGAAGGGGTCGATGTGATTCAGATCAATACCGAGACAGAGTGTCACCTTGATGCATTCATGACAGCCCAGGTACTGCCGCAGATAAAAGGGAGATATGATTTGGTGCTTATCGAAAATGTAGGAAATCTCGTATGCCCCGCCGAGTTTGAGATCGGTGAGGATTTCAAACTCGCGATCCTTTCCACCCCTGAAGGCGATGATAAACCTTTCAAATATCCATTACTCTTTCATCTCGCCCGGGCCGTCGTGATTAATAAAATCGACCTTCTTCCTTATGTGGATTTTGATCTTGATAATGCAAAACGCCATATCAAAAACAATAATCCAAAAGCTGAAATTTTTGAGGTTTCGGCAAAGACCGGTCAGGGCTTTGAAGAGTTCTGTCGATTCCTGAAAAAATTATTGGATGCCCGAAAGAAAAAGAATAAAGATTAAAGGCATTGTCCAGGGAGTCGGTTTCAGGCCGTTCGTCTTTCGCCTGGCAAAAGAACTCGCCCTCAGTGGTTTTGTCCGTAACACAACCGCCGGAGTCGATATTGAAATTCAGGGATCAAGAAAACGGATTAATCTGTTTTTACGACGGTTGGAAAGAGAAAAACCGCGGCCCGCGATAATAGAATCGATAAAGGTTGTTGAATCAACACTCCGCAGCGGCGGAGATTTTGTGATCAAGGAGAGCAAGAAGACCGCAGGGTTCACTCAGATCTCGCCGGATATTGCAACCTGTGAAGATTGTCTCAGGGAGATGAACTCTCCCCGGGACAGGAGGTATGGATTTCCGTTCATAAACTGCACGAATTGCGGTCCCCGTTATTCGATCATCTATACGACCCCTTATGACCGTAAGAGAACGACGATGCGGAAGTTTAAGATGTGTCCGGATTGTACAGCGGAATTCAATGATGTGTATGACCGGAGATTCCACGCCCAGCCCGACTGCTGTCCGATCTGCGGTCCCCGTTATTCACTCTATTCGATTAAAGGAAAGCTTATTGATGATAATGCCGATACTTTGATCAAAAAGACCGCTCGTCTTTTAAGAGAGGGACGGATAGTCGCGATCAAGGGGCTTGGTGGTTTCCATATCGCCTGTGATGCGACGAATCAGCGGGCAGTACGCAGATTACGGAGATTGAAGAATCGTCCGACAAAACCGTTCGCCCTGATGGTGCGGAAATCCTGTTTAAGCGGCATAGTCGAACTCGGTGCGGCAGAGAGAGAATTGATTAATTCGCCGGTTGCGCCGATTATGTTATTGAAGAAAAGAGGTAAACATGTCTGCGAGGATGTGGCGCCGAATAACCCTTATTTTGGTGTAATGGTTCCTTATACGCCGCTTCACCATCTGCTGCTTGATGAAATTCCTTATCTGGTGATGACGAGTGCGAATATTCAGGATGAACC
>DRIG01000074.1 GCA_011052815.1 candidate division WOR-3 bacterium
TCTCCTTCAATTTATCGGCGCCTTTTTTCAAAATGCCCTCGAGTATTGAAATAGCTTTCTGAATCTTATCCTGTGCCTCCAGAAGGCACGAAAGATACGCCTCAACAACCTGGAAAGAAGGCATCTTCTCCAGATTTTCAAAGAACAACTGACCATAAGGTTTACAAAACGGACCTTTATCCAGATCTTCCATATTATCCAGCACCATAAAACCTCCTCTTTGGCAGCGGTGTTATGAACGACTCCAGAATTCTTTACTTGGATGTATCGCGGCGCCTTTCAGATCATCTTCTATTCTCAAAAGCTGATTGTATTTTTCCACTCGTTCACCACGACACGGCGCTCCGGTCTTCAATGCCCCGGTTCCCATGGCGACCGTAAAGTCCGCGATGAAAGAATCGACGGTCTCACCGCTGCGATGGGATACAACGACACCCCACTTGACCCGCTGAGCCATATGGACTGCAGCTATCGTTTCAGTGACCGTACCGATCTGGTTCGGTTTTATCAAAACCGCATTGGCGACATTCTCTTTGATTCCCTTCTCTATCCGTTCCACATTCGTCACAAAAATATCGTCTCCGACGAGCATGACCCTGTGACCGAGCCTCTTGTTCAATAATTTCCATCCTTTCCAGTCATCTTCTGCAAGTCCGTCCTCGATGGAAACAATCGGATACTTATCGACCAGGCTGCAATATCTCTCAATAAGTTCCTCTGCATTCAACTCTTTGTTTTCGATCCGTAGTTTATATTTACCGTTTTCATAAAAAGCGCTCGCCGCAACATCCAGGGCGATTCCAATATCTTCGCCGGGCCGATAACCGCCCTTTTCAATCGCCTCCACGATATAATCTAAGGGTTCCTGATTCGAAGCGATCTTCGGTACAAAACCACCTTCATCAGCAACCGCAATCCGTAAGCCCCTGTTCAATAATATCTTTTTCAGGGCATGATATGTCTCGCTGCCCCAGCGGAGTGCCTCTTTAAAAGAACCTGCACCATACGGCACAATCATATATTCCTGAAAATCCGGTCCCTGGAGGAGTGTATGGATACCTCCGTTGATGATGTTCATCATCGGAACCGGCATCAATACAGCATAAGGACCACCCAGATATTTGTACAGGGGAATACCGAGTTCCGCCGCCGCGGTCCGTGCAATCGCCAGGGAAACACCGCACAGGGCGTTCGCGCCGAGCCGCTTCTTGTTCGGCGTTCCGTCAAGTTCGATCAAGAGCCGATCCAGATTGGGCTGTTCAATAACATCTTTACCTATTAAGGCGGGACCGATGATTTTGTTGACATTTTCAACCGCCTGTAGCACACCTTTACCTCCGTATCTTCGGGAGCCGCTGTCGCGCAGCTCAACCGCTTCATATTTTCCTGTAGAAGCACCCGATGGCACGGAAGCACTCCTTTTCTTTCCCGACTGCAATTCAATCTCGACCTCGATAGTCGGATTACCCCGGGAATCCAATATTTCCCGTCCTACAACATTTTTTATTCTTCTGCTCATATTACACTTCCTCCTTTGATATAAAACCAGATAATATTATAAAGAAATTCTATGGGTTTTCAATAGATATTATTTGAATATCTCTACGTCGTAAATGGATATCTGCGTCCGCAGGGTTTCATAAAGTTTCCTGCCCTGCTGCTTCAATTTTTTCTCGACCGCCTGCAAGCCCTGGACCAATTCACTGAGAGACAATTCCGTCTTAAGTGATTCCCAGCTGAGCTTTCCATCAGAGCTCATCTTCCCAAGGGAAGCACTGTCGACGATTCCGGTAAGCACCTCTGCCCCGCCGTTTGCGGCTATCGTCTTAGCCATCACCTCTTTCATCTCCTCCCTCAACAACTCCCAGAGGTCCCTTCCCTGAACATGGGCGATAAGCCGGGCGATCGCCAGAGACACAGTAAGCACTGCATTCATCCCGAGATTCGCCTTTCTCTGTAAAACTTCAATGATCTTTTCACGGCTGTCGTCTTTTGATATCTTCTTTCGCATCAAGGCAGCCTTGCCTTCGAGCAACAACAACTTTTTATCGACATCTGCAATGTTCTTCAGCTCGGACATCTTTCTACCGATGAATTCGGGTGCAATGATATTGACGACATTGTCGACGGCGTTTTTGCATCCTTTACCTTTATAACGCTGAGCCTTCAACCAGAGTTCAGTCAGATCAGGATCATCCTTTTCTTTAATATCTTCTTCGGTTATCTCCTTTTTAAATCTGTAAGTCCTGTCAGGCTGTTCCACAAACATCTCCTGATATCGGGCGACCAGAGGTGAATCCTCTATGATGCTGTCGACTAAGTGAATCGCCTCATCAACACCCGCCGAGGTTCCCAGGGGAGTCGCACCGGTGAATCTCAATAACTTTCTGTATCTTTTACTTCCCTTCAAGCCGACATAGACCTCAACCCCGACCGTAGGGATACCGGCGTTCGTCGGTTCCTCATAAGCGATGATCTCGGTAATAACCAGCTTGTCGATAAAATCGCCGAGTTCCACCCGGGGTTCTTCTTTGAATGCAGTCCTGCTGAGTTTTATCATATCCTTCATCACCTTGGTGACCGCTCCGTATTTAAAGAGTCTCTCAGTATTCGCACCGCCGCCGGTCTTCAAACCCAGGGCGTTTGCAGCAAGGGCGATCTGCGCCTCCATATCGTCGTTGGGCGACTTGGAACGGTGGGAGACCACGATATCAAGCCCTTTACCGAACGCCACGAGGACGGCGAGTACTGTCTCGGATAAAGTACCGATCTGATTGGCTTTGATCAATGCGGTGTTTATCAATTTCTGATCCGCACACTCCTCGATCGTGGAATCCTTTGTCGTAACGAGATCATCACCAATGATAAAGATCTTATCACCCAGTTCCGCCATCAGCCGACGCCAGCCTTCGTAGTCATCCTCGGCAAAAGCATCTTCAATGGAAATGATCGGAATTTCTTCGACCGCCTTCTTGTACAACTCAAGAAGTTGAGCCCGCGACGCCACGACTTTCTCTTCACCCCGCCAGAAATAGTAATTGCCGATGCTCTCTTCTTCTTTAAACTCCTTTCTATAGGCGTTACTCAATTCACTCAACGCAGGATCGAATGCA
>DRIG01000075.1 GCA_011052815.1 candidate division WOR-3 bacterium
AGGATCTCTGCAATCGTATTATGGCAACGAATGCCAATTTAGAAAATTACTTTTTGATAAATCAGGCAATTGTGGATAACGAATCGTTCAGGAACCTATATATCCTGACACACAAGGCCCCATCGTCTAGCGGATAGGACATCACTCTTTCAAGGTGGAGACACGGGTTCGATTCCCGTTGGGGCCGGGTTTATTATCTACTTACTAATTAAGGAGGCAAGATGAAAAAACTCTTATTTATTATCTGTGCGCTACCTCTGGTGCTCCTCGCCCAGGAGGGTTCGATCTACGGAGGCCGGGGAATGTTCAAACTGCAGTACGCCCAGCCGTATAATATGGGTGTACTCTCATTCCATATCGCTCCGCAGGAAAGATTCGAGGAGATTGAAACGACCCAGGGCGGTCGAAATGTCGTTGACCGCAGGCATTTCTTTGAAGTCTCAACAGGTTTGACCTATTCAATCATCGATTATATCGATATGCGGTTCGACATAACACCCTTCTGTAAGTGGTTTGAGATGAATAATTATCCGATCGACCGCGGTGATCCTGATCCGGTCATCGGTATCAAATCCATCAAGATCGGTGGAAAGGTCGGTTACCCGTTCATTGTCGAAGAGATGACGCCGCTTCTGTACGCCTTTGGTATCGACGGCTACGTGGACATCGGACCAGGACTCTCTGAAGAGTGGTTCAGTAATGCCCTGGAACAGGATAGAAGATTCTACTCAGACTCTTTTCCTGAAGCCGGCGGCGACCCCTATGCCCCTAATTTCCCGCCTCATATCCCTCATGATCCAGACATCTGTGTAACCGGTTTGTTCGACTTCAGAATCGGCCCGTTCGCCACCCACTTCAACGGCGGCTATCTCTCGACAGGACCTGATAAAAGGCCTTATTATGTCGATTCCACTGAATTCGAAAACAGATACGTCCGTTCGGATTACGCCCCTCATGGATTCGGCGTGGAACTTATGCCTTCTGAAGACGTAAGGATTCTCTTTGAAACCTACGGCCTCTTTGATCTGGACGCAAGAGAAGAATCTCTCTGGGTTACACCGGGTATAAGATTCGGATCGAGGTCCGTCAGTTTTGACATCGGCTGTGAACTGGGTCTTGTAAATCCGACGTCTGAAGATTTCTGGTGGAAGGTCTTCTTCAACCTGTCCGGTGGTGCTGATTTGGTCAAAAAGGTTGAAGTCCATATTCCGATTGCGAAGATCACCGGCAGAATTTACGACGCCAAGACGAACAATCCGATTGCAGCGACAATCACCTTCCCCGGGTCAGACCAGGAAGCGATCCAGACCTCAGAGCTGGGGACGTACGAAGTTTCACTTACACCGGGAAGCTATCGTCTACATGTCGAAGCTTCGGGCTATCGGTGGCAGGAAAAAGGTATTGTGTTGAAAGACGGCGATCAACTGGTGCTTGATTTCAATCTGAACAGAAAACCCGTAACAAAGATCATCGGTAAGGTCTACGACGCGGAAACAAAACTGCCTCTTGTGGCGCAGATCACGTTCCCGCAGACCAATATCAACCCGATCTCTTCTGATACCGCGGGTATGTATCATCTTACGATTGCACCCGGTACATATCGGATTCATGTAGAAGCCACCAACTATCAATTTAATGAAAAAGTGGTGACACTTAAAGAGAACGAAACCAAAGTTGTCGATATCGGGTTAACCAAGATAGGTGTTGCCCAGGCGACCCTGACCGGTAAAGTCTCTGAAAAGGAAACCGGAAAACCACTGCTTGCACAATTAACCTTCATCGATACGGAAATTCCGAAAGTCACGACCGATCCAAGCACTGGGATCTACAAGGTCACGGTGAAACCGGGTACCTATTCGGTCAAAGTGGAAGCAGAAGACTACGTACCTGAAAGTGCACCAATCGTTCTCGCCAAGGATGAAACGAAGATCCAGAACTTCACTTTAAGACCGATACCCAAGGTAGGTGAAAAAGTCGTTCTTAAGGGAATCTATTTTGACTTCAATTCTGCGGTGATCAAACCAACGTCATATCCAGTGCTGGACGACGCAGCGAAAGTGCTCAAGGCAAAACCGAAGATGAGGGTTGAAATCAGCGGACATACCGACAGCGTAGGTTCTGATTCATATAATCAGAAATTGTCTTATCAGCGTGCAAATGCAGTAAGGGATTATCTTATAAGGTACCACAACATCGACCCGTCACGATTAATCGCTGTGGGTTACGGTGAATCCCAGCCGATCGCCGACAACCGCACCAAAGCAGGAAGAGACCTCAACCGGAGAATCGAGTTCAAAATCCTCAGCTGGGAATAATCACTCAGTTGTTTCATAAAAAAGGGGGCACCTGAAGGTGCCCCCTTTCTGTTTCTCTCTAATCCGTTAAATACTGGTGTGCGCGATCTCCTGTTCTATCTTATCCAGGAAACGCAGATTGCCGATTTCGTCGAATATCCGATTTGCTTCAAGGAACATCTTCAGTGCCTCCTGGAATTTGCCTTCTTTCTTGTAAGTTATTCCTTTCAAGTAAAAAAGTTCACCTGACGTTCTGTTCGGCGGCAGGGACTTCACGTAAGTCATGGCTTTATTGTAATATTTATGGGCTTTTGCATAATCCTTCAACTCAGCGGAGATCTTCGCCCGGTAAACAAGACTGCTTATTTTGTAGCTGACGCTGGATTCTCTCTTCAACTGCTCGAACATCTTCATAGAAAGCGTATCCGCCTTCTTCAGCTGGCGGGCGAGGAGAAGGTATTCTATTTCTTCCTTAAGACAGTCGATATCAAGATATTTCATATTAATCTTCTTCGCCACGGTCAAAGCCTTTTTGAGATACGTTCTGCCGCGTTTGATATTGTTTTTTTCACGGTAAAATTCACTCAGACTCAAATTACTGAAGATGATACCGGCGTGAAAATTCATCTCCTTTGATATCTTGAGCGCCTCTTTGTAATTTATAAGCGCCTGATCATTCATCAAGCGGTTGTATTCGACCGCCCCGAGGTTGTTGTAAAGATAGACGACGGTACGGCGCGCTCCTATCAACTTGGCTTGTTTAAGGGCTTTGAGATAATACTCCTCCGCCTTGGGGATATTGAAGTTGGCGTAGAGGGCGCCGATGTTGTTCATCGTTATCAACAGACCTTCCTGATAACCGATGTCCTGATAGATTTTAAACGCCTTGTTGTAAAATTTCTCTCCCAGTTTTATATTGAACCTTTCGGCGCAGTTCAATCCGAGATCCAGATAACAGGCGCCGAGACGCTTCTGGTCGCCTATGGTCCGTGCGATATTCAAAGATTTTTTAAGATAACTCTCCGCCTTCTTGAACTTACCCGACCGCAGATAAACCACACCGAGAATGATGTAGGTGTCGCCGAGAATTTTTTTACTCATTATCTTCTTTTTCTTGAGGATATTTTCACAGGTCTTCTGTGCAAGTTGATAATCCCCCAACCGGGTATAGAGCCATGCAATATCCGTTTCAAAACCGTAAACGGCATCGGTCCCTTCCGTCATCTTCAATCCCTGACGGTAGTATTTCAAACTCCTCTTATAATCCCCCATACTCTCATGGACCTTACCGAGCTCTTCGTATATCTTGTAAGAATTGGGATTTATCTTCAAACAGATGTTCAACTGATCCACTGCTTTTTCATAATTGCCTGTCAAAAAATAAATTCTGGCGAGTGAAAACTTCGTGTCGAAAATTTCTTCTATATTGTCCTCATATTTTAATGTATTTTCAAAAAACTTTATTGCGACGCTGTGGGCGTAATTATCTTTCGCCTTGATCGCCGCTTTTTTGGAGTAATACAGGGCCCGGTGGGTATCGTTTGCCTGGGTGAAATGGGTTGCAAGCTGTTCATAATAATTAGAAATAACATTGCGATAGACGATCTCTATGGTCTCACCGACGGATTTATGATAGTGCATGAGACTTCCGCGTGGAATATTTTTATAAACGATCTGTCGAACGATATCTTCAGAGAAGAAGTAGTTCTCCGAAGTCCTCTCTTTGATGAATCCCAGCCGCCGTAATTCATCAAAGGCGTCGAGAATCTGACCGACGTTTCTTTTGCTGGCGATGGCGATAATCTCGGCATTGAATTCCTGACCAAAAACCGCGGCGATCTCCAGATAAGTCTTGATCTCGGAATCGAGGAACGTCAGCTTTCTCTTGATCGTCTCCTCAATTGAGTCGGGAATCATAACCTCGAGATTTCTGGCGAAACTCCACTCTTTACCGTTCCAGTAGAGTTTTCTCTGACGCTCCAATTCCCGGAGGATCTCTTCGATATAAAAAGGATTACCGCCGCTCTGGGTGTAAATATACCTCACCGCGGATTGACTCATGGAACCGCTGATCGCCCTGAGCAGATGAGTCGACTGGGGCTCATTCAAAGGCGGTAGCACGATCTGGGTGTATAGCTTCTCTCTGGACCAGACCCCGAAAAACTCTGATATATTTGAATTCCTGAGTTCTTCAGTTCTGTAGGTGCCGAAGATCTTGATATTACTCTCCACACCCCTGATCAGGAAATCCAGTAATTCGCAGCTCGGTCGGTCGAGCCAGTGGAGGTCGTCGACCAGCAATATCGTAATGTCCGCCGGGAAGATACCCGCCAACCTGTTCAAAAAATCATTCACCGCATTGTACAACCTGAACTTATCCAGACTTTCACTGCGGGCGACCTTTATTATACTGTCCGCCGGAAAGATCTTGGTTATCTCTGACTGGGAGATCTCCGGCATCTGTTTAAAAACCCGCTGCACCATATGGAAGTTGTTGTTTATCAATTCATTAAACATGTTTTTAAAAGGATGATACGGAACAGAGGACATCGCCGCATAGGCGTTCCCCCTTAATATTATCGAACTGTTAAGACGGTCCTTTATCTCGAAGACGAGCCGTGTCTTACCGATACCCGCGCCGCCCGCAATGAAGATCGTATTGTAATCCTTCAACTGCCCGAGACACCAGCCGGCTTCATCATCACGGCCGATCGTAACCGGTGAGGGAATCACGAGTTTCTTAACGACTTCCTGACGCCAGCCGATGCGGTTCTTGCCCTGTTTCTTCGCCTGGTACATCAGACTGTCCGCCTGATTAATCAACAGTTCCGGAGTTGTACCGTCCTCCGGAAAGACTGAAAAACCGATACTACAGTGAAGGGAATGGTTTGCTATTTCGGTGTTGTTTATGTTATTGATTATTCTCTGAGCAAGCTCGATCGTACCGCTTTCATTGGTGTTTGGCATCAGAATAAGAAATTCGTCTCCGCCGTAACGGACGAGATTATCGACTTCCCGGATGTTTCTGCGCAGAAATTTACTGAATTCGATTAAAACCCTATCCCCTTCCAGGTGGCCAAAATTATTATTGACATTTCTGAAATCGTCGAGGTCGAGAAGGATTATTGAGAACTTCGTTGCAAAACGGGTTGCCCTCTTAATTTCATTATCAAGCCAGTAATGGAGAAAACGGCGGTTATAACAACCGGTCAATTCGTCATAATAGATCTCTCTCATAATCATTAATTATAGTCAATAAATTAATGAAGTCAATCTGAGAAAGAATGGGGGTGGTGAATGCAGCAGTTATTCGTATCTCAGGGCTTCAATCGGGTTGAGTGAAGCCGCTTTGCGTGCCGGATAAATCCCGAAAAAGACCCCGACCGATGCGGAGAAACCGAATCCCAATAAGATCATCCAGAAGGAGACTGCCGCTTTGAGCGGTGAGACCGCAGAGATTAAAGTCGCAAGCAGTGTCCCGAAAATGATCCCTATTATCCCGCCGATCAGGGCGAGCATAACGGATTCTATAAGAAATTGCGAGAGGATGAACTGATTGGAGGCTCCCACCGCCTTTCTGATGCCGATCTCCCTTGTCCGCTCAGCAACTGAAACGAGCATAATGTTCATAATCCCGATTCCACCGACGACCAATGAAATCGCCGCAATGGCAACGATGGCGACGAACCCGACCCGCGTGATATTTTGATAGAGATCGAGCAGCATCTGCTGGGTATTCAACTCAAAATCATCCCTTTCATCAAACCCCAGACCATGACGCCGACGCATGAGCTCACGTATCTCGTCGATCGCCTTCTCGATATCCCCGACTTTCGGTTTGATATCAATTGAATAACCGCCGTAAATACGCGCGAAGAGAGACCCTTTACTGCGGGGAAAATACTTTTCAAAAACAGTATACGGAATCAAAATAAAATTATCCAGGCTGTTACCCAAAAACGTCCCTTTTTCCTTGAATACGCCGATGATCTTTATACGGTGGCCGTTGAGGTGCAGGTCTTTGCCGATCGGCGACTCATCTGGAAAGAGCTGGGTCGCCAGATAAGAACCGATGATGCCGACACTGCGTCGGTGGAGGATGTCCTCACGGGTGAAATCCCTGCCGCTTTCAACTATGTGATTGTTGACCCAGGAATAATTTTCGTCTGAACCGGTGACCGTAGGATTGCTCACCTCATTCTCTCTATATTTTATCTTGGAAAGCCTTTTTGAGATATCGGGAATCGCAATTTCTACTGACGGTAATTTGGTGATTGCCTCGGCATCAGCCGGCGTTAAATCAGGCCGACCGGCAAGTTTATCCAGGTCGCGCGGGCCCGTTGAAACCCAGGAAAATTTCTGCAGAAAGATAAGGTCTGAACCGATCGACTGGACTTGTTCTGCCACTGTGCGATTAAGTCCTTCGATCAATGAAAGAATCGCGATCACGGTCGTCACGCCGATGATGATGCCGAGCGTCGTAAGAAAAGATCTCAGACGGTGGGTTTTAAACGTCTGAAAAGAGAGTGTGATTTTTGCAAAAAGATCAGTCATTTACTATTAACCCATCTTTTAAAGTAATAATCTTCCGGGCATGAGCAGCGACATTTGCGTCATGTGTGACGAGGACCACGGTGTGCCCTTCGTCCACCAGTCGGTCGAAAAGCTCCATAATCTCGGCTCCGGTCTTTGAATCAAGATTGCCTGTCGGTTCGTCGGCGAAGATCACCTTGGGGTTATTCACTAAGGCGCGGGCAATGGCGACACGCTGGCATTCACCACCTGACAGTTCATTCGGCCGATGGTGTATTCTATCTTTGAGACCTATCTTATCGAGCATCTGCTCTGCCTTTTTTGTCCTCTCGTTTCTCTTCACGCCGGCGTAGATAAGAGGCAAGGCGACGTTATCCAGTGCGGTAAGTCGCGGCAGAAGGCTAAAATTCTGAAAAACAAATCCGAAAAATCGGTTTCTGATGCCCGCCAGTTCCTCATCTGTGTAGTTCGAAACAAGTTTGTCTTCAAGATAATACTCACCAGCAGTCGGTGTATCCAAACAGCTCAAGATGTGAATAAATGTTGATTTACCAGAACCAGAGGCGCCCATGATTGAAAGATAATCATTCACCTTGATCTCCATACTGACACCCCGCAATGCCTCGATCGCCACCTTTCCCCGCCAATAGGTTTTCCTGATGTCAACGGCGCGGCATATTACCTTTTTACTTCCCATTACAGCCTTTTCTTCAATCCTTTGAGCGCACCGCGCAACTTACGGGACTGCGGTGCAGCGGTTGTATCTTCTTCTGACATCTTAAAGACTACTTTCTGACCGTCCTTCAATTTGGAGAGCACCCGATAAGGTCCTGTTATCACGGTATCGCCTTCTTCAACGCCGTCAATAACTTCAATCTCAGTGTCACTGGACACTCCGGGTGTGATTTTGGCCAACTGCGCCTTACCCTCCTTGACGAGAAAAACTGTCTCCGTGGTCTCTTCTTTTATCTTCCTCTTACCCGATGCTTGAATCGGGATGGTTAAAACATCATCCTTCTCACTCGTTATGATATCCGCCTTGACATTCATACCCGGCCGCAGCAGAGCGGAAAATCTGCTCAACTCGATTTCAACCTCGAAGTCCGTAACTTTTTCCGTGGTCAACTGACTCGTGATCGGCATCAAGCCGACCTTTGTCACAACACCCGTAAAAACAGAATCAGGAAGGGCGTCGGCGATCACCTCTGCCGACTGGCCCACTTTGACCTGCGGCACATCCGTCTCGTCGATGGTCACGACCGCAATCATCCGGGAAAGATCAGCGATCGTCATCAGCACCGTACCTTTGACGTTCATCGTCCCCATCATTGCGGTCTCACCCTCCTCAACATTCACCTTCATTATCTTTCCGGAAATCGGTGCATATATCTTCGTCTTCTTATAAGCATCCAGTGCCTGTTCATATTGAGCTTTTGCGGTTTCGTAGTTCAACTCGATTTTTTCAAAACTCTCTTTTGATATCAACTCTTTTTCAAAAAGTTTTTTACTCCGCTGAAAATCCTGCTGCGCCTGCTTCAACTGGGCTGATGCCAGTTTTCTGTTGGCGTCGACCTTCACGTCGTCGAGTTCAATAAGCAAAGTTCCTTTTTTTACGTAATCCCCTTCTTTAAAATATATCCTTTCGATACGGCCGATCGTCTCTGCAGATATGTCGACCTGAGACTTGGCGCGTAATTCACCTGAGGCGGAAACCTTTGAGACGATATTTCCTCTTTTGACGAGTGTAACCTCGACTTTCTTTCCACTCTTTTTCGGCGCCAGATTCAACAGAATGATCACGACAGCAAAGATAACAATACCGATTATAATAAAATATTTCTTCTTCATCTCGCTCCCCCTGAATTACTTAAATTTAAAAGTGCACAATTCATTGTTCAAAACCTCCTCAATCATCAGACGCCTCCCTTATCTCTCTTCCTTGAACGTTATCTCGCCCAAAAGATAAGACAACTTTGCTTTCTGAATGTAAAAATCACTCAATGCGGAAGTATACGAAACCTTTGCATCATAAAGGTCTTTTTCCGCACCCAGAAAGTCAAGTAAAGAAATCACTCCGAGTGCGTATTGTTCCTTTGCGATCTCAGCCGCCTCTTCTGCCGCAGCAAGACTCTTTTTGGTGAGACGCAACTTTTCATAAACCTCTTTTAATGTATAATAGGTCGTGCGTAATGACTTTTCGGTTTCAAAAAGCGCCTGCTGTTTTTTGAATTCCTGAAGCTGTAATTCTTTTCTGGCGTTCAAACAGTTGAAGATCAAAGATTTAAGTTCAAAGATCGGAAAAGAGAAAGTGACTCCGTAATTCTTTGTCGTATTGTCTTTAAAATGCTGGAAGTCGAAAATAAGGGAATCGGAATTATAGGTATAACCGTAAAAGAATGAAACCTTTGGTAGAAATCCGAGATAAGAAGCGGTCAGGTTCAGATGAGCGACGTTCCTTAATTCACGGGTGATCTTTAGATTGTAATTCACCCTCTGCAGGAGCGAAATCAGGGAATCAAGGGGCGGAAATTCCGTATCAATCGGAACGGTCAGGGTGTCGGTTGGATAGATATCGCAGGAGACACCGAGCAGCGACTTGAGTTCTTCCTGGGCGGTTATCTGAAGAGTTTTGGCTTTTGCCAGATCCTGCTGGGCACGCAGATGAAAGACTTCTCCCTGAAGTTTTTCCAATCTTGACGCTGCCCCGAGTTCGTACTTCGCTTCAATTAATTTAAGATTTTCTTCAGCCCTTTTGAGTGCGATCTTCGAAGAGTTGAGAAGGTCTTCGGCATTCACAAGATTAAAGTAGGCGGTCTTTAATCTGAGAATCAATTCCGCGGCATCCGCCTGAAACTGAATCCTGTTGCTTTTCAACTGCCGTTGTGCGATGATTACCGAGCTGAAGATGTCAAGATCAAAGATCGGCTGGGTCAATGACATCGAGCCTGAATACGTTCCTGTGGTAACCCCGTTGTATTCGCTCTTCGTATAACTGAGTCTGCTGGAGACGGTCGGCAAAAGGTTGGACAGGGTTTGATAAAACTGAATGCGCGATTTTTCAAAAGAGAGTTTGGATTCGTGATAATAAGGGCTCTTTGTCAGAGCCAGATCGATTGCCTGTTCCAGCGATAATGAATCAACCTGAGTCAGCAATAAAAAGATAATCATAGAACTAACGACCTATCTTTTTTTTAAAAACAGGATGATTTTTCATTTAACCTCTTCTTCCACCCAGAGAGTTGAGGCCTATTTGAAGAAATATTGAAACCACCCAGATAATGAAAACAAGGATATAGGCGTTCTTTTTCTTTATCTCATTGGTTATGTTGATACCGACTGCCACGAGAATCATTTCCCAGAGAATAAAAAAGTCGAATCCATTGAGAAGTTGATAAGTAAATGAGCTCTTTGATAACGTGGGAACGAACAGGGCGAGTGACGTGGTGACAAAAGGTGATTTACTCACCGCGACAATGATCGATTTTAAAATCATCTGCGGAACCTCTACCAGTGATGAAAAACAGACGACCGGGAATATAAACTTGAATCCGCTCTTACCGCCGAACAGGGGGATGAAGAGATTAAGAACTACGGCAAAGAGCACAAGCACAATCGCCGTAAAGATCGGAGCACTTATTGCGCCGAGAATAATCGGCAGGGGACCTTCTGTAAACTGCATGGCTTGCTCGATCTGTTCGTCGCTCAGACCGCGTTCACGCATAGCTTCTTCCTGCTGTATCTTCAGTTCTTCATTTCCCCGCGTGGTACTAATCACAAAGGCGGCACCGAGCGCCGTAATTATTAAAATAATAACAAACGGCGTAACCCACTCGGGCTTTTCTTTTAAACTCGTGAACACCTTGATCGGTGCATGAAAGATATCGATCACCTTATTCATCTCGTCTCCTTTTTGAAGCCGTTTTTCATCAAGTTATTTAAACCTCTTTATTTATTTATACGACAAAAATCACAAAAAGTTTCAATATATTATACTATTTAGACCTGATTCCATAAGCCTAAGTTTACTGCCACCTCTTCTATTCTACATATAACTATGTGAAAGTCAATCAATTATTGACCCAGGTGACACCTCTCTCCTTTTGGTCATCCCTTTACCCGTCCCCGTTTCTTCCTTTCCAACCGTTGACTTCTTCAAAATCTTCATTATAATTTTGGTAGAGAAGATTGAAATATGATTACCGGCTTAAGTTATTTGCTGATTATAATCAAATTTTATTTATATTGTAAGTTATATCAACGAAAAAAAGGAGTTTTTTATGAATACAGATAAAGTGTCAGTGATTGGTATCGATGAGAGTAAAATCAAGCAGCATTCAACAAATCCTGAGTATATTGAACTTCCCTTTATATTATCATGCACACCCGACGAAACCTGGACCGGGATATGCGTAACTATGTATGGTAGTACAAAACCGGCTACAAATAGAAGAATGTTTATGCTCGATAATACAATAATTATTGTCGCCCACATCGATGATGATCTTAAAGCACACAAGCGCGTGATCGAGGATGTCGTAGACCGCACCAATAAGAAATACTCAGAACTGCTTCAGAAAACAAAAGAAGAACGTGCCCGCGCACAAAAAGAGCAGGAAGAACATCAGACAAAATTGGCTAAATTCAAAGAAAAAGCAAAAAAGCTATATCAATAAAAACACAACACCTTCTTCTGTCAATGTTGAATGTTGAGATTCGACCTCATTTAACTGCAAAACTATTAAACCATAGGCAATAAGACCATCAGATTATTTCATCTCTTCCTCTATCCACTGTTTGATTTGTGATTTTGCCGGAATTTTACCGGAACATTTTACCTTGCCATTGATCACCAATCCTGGTGTTGCCATTATTTTATATTCCATTATTTTTTTCATGTCTGTAATTTTCTGAACATCAGCCGCGATGTTCAGTTCAGCGAGGATGTCGATCGTCCTCTTTTCTACTTCCTGGCATCTTGGACAGCCAGAACCTAAGATTTTGATCTCCATATTATCTCCTTTCACGATGTTGTTATTAAATATATTCCACCGAGAATTACCAATACCCCGCAGATTTTCTTAACAATTGCTGCGGTTTTGGACTTTTCAGTCCAATGCAGATAACGTGCAACCGTTTCGGTTAACGTACCCACCAACACGATCAACAAACAATGACCGATGCCAAAGGCAAGCAGCAACCAGATCGCATAGTATATCCTTGCAGTCGCAACCTTAAAGATAACCCCGAGCATCGGTGCCATATAGGCGAAGGTGCAGGGACCCAGGGCGAGTCCAAAGATCGATCCAATAATAAATGCGCCAATTAATCCCTTGCGTTTTACCTGAGTGCCACCCGGACCTAACCAGGGTAAAGGTATGACATCCAATAAGTGTAACCCGATTACGAAAAATATCACCGCAACAATGTAATTACCAACTGCCCCAATATCTCCTAACATCCGACCGGCAAATGCAGTAATCAAACCAACCAGCCCTATGGTCACAAGAATTCCCAAGGCAAAGAGTACTGATATCCAGAATGCTCTCTTGATTGATATCTGACCTTGTTCATCTACGTAGCCGACAATCAAAGGTATGCTGGCGAGATGACACGGGCTCAAAATAATGCTGAGGATGCCCCAGATAAAAGAAGCACCTATTGCTATAAACGGATTACCTTCAATCGCTTTCGTCAACCAGGTAAAAATCTCAATAATCATAATCTATTCGATTCCCATTTTCTTTAATTGAGCAACGATGTTTGCCTCGGACATAAATCCCCGATGACGGTATATTTCTTTACCCTTAGCATCAAAGAAAATCTGCGTTGGTATTAACTGTATTCGGTATTTTCTCGATAACGCAGCATATTCACTGACATCGATGATTAGAATCTCCGCCTTGCCCTCATATTCCTTTTGCAATTTCTCAAGTATTGGCTGCATCATCTTGCAGGGAATGCAGGTGCCTCTGCCAAAATCCGCAACCACCGGCTTGCCAGATTTAAGCGCCTTGGACAATGGATTATCAACAATCAATGTTTCTTGTGCTTTGATCCATGTTTCGTTACGCACGATCTTGGCGCTTGATTTCAGCTGATTGATATAGTCTTCAATGACGGCCCGCTGTTTTTCCTCAATTGCCATGGGCATTATCTGTTCTTTAACCGATTCATAATCTTTGTTGGGAAGCTGGTTTTTATATTGGTCAAAGAACTTTTTCAGCTCAGCCTCGCTCAGAGTAATGCCGGCAACCATCTTTTTTACAAGTACATTGATCATTATCTCTTCTGCTTTTCCTGAATTCTTGGCTATCGCTGATTTATATTCGGGTGTTTCTTCAATTTTTTTTCTGCGTGCATCCTGCAATAATAATTGTCGGACAATCAACTCTTCAAGAAAACCTGCTTTATCATCCTTAAAATATTCCCTGATTTGTGCAGGTAAGGAATTAAAAATGCTGTCGAATTTCGAGGTCGTGATCGCTTCATCATTGACTTTCGCCAATACAGTCTTGGGCAGAGAAGCTTTATCCTCAAGTACTTCCTGCGTTAATGACACGATCTGCTCCGAGAGCGAATCAGCTTGTGGAACTTTAGCTGTGGTCGTATCGATTTCAGTGATTTCAACAAATGAATCCTGCGGTACAATTAAGTCAAGCAAGGCACTGGAATCGGTTGCTGCATTAGAAGTACCACTGTCTGTTTTCTTCTTGTTTTTAAGAACTATAATGATCGCGACGACAATAACCAGCAGGAGAACAATACCGGTTTTGTATAATGTTTTGAGCGACTTTTTATTCATAATTATCTCCTAATTTATTTTCTTTCTTCAGTATTGTTTTCCATATTGCTCCTTTCTTTTTTGTTCAAAATCTAAATCACGTTTTTGTTAAAACAAAAATCCATAGAGCCAACCCACAATAGTTGACAATACAACCACGAGGATAACGAATGTCATCGTCTTTTTTGTACCCAGGATACTACGGATGACCAGCATATTGGGCAAACTCAATGCTGGCCCAGCCAAGAGTAATGCCAGAGCCGGTCCTTTGCCCATACCACTGCCCAGAAGGCCCTGCAGGATCGGTACTTCGGTGAGCGTGGCAAAGTACATAAAAGCACCAGCAATTGATGCGAAAAAGTTTGCAAATAATGAGTTTCCACCCACGAGCATAGCAACATATCGTGACGGAATAATTCCCGCATCGGTATTGGGCCGTCCCAGGAGAAAACCGGCAACCAGGACTCCGGCAAAGAGCAGGGGTAGGATCTGTTTGGCAAAGGTCCAGGTTGAAAATATCCAATCATTGATTTCGTTCTTCTTGAACCAGGAAAAGAGTATAATAAATAAGATAATGAGCATGGCGCCGGTTAAATACCAGTGAATGTTGTAAATAGTATTCCATAACCCGATTGCCTCTTTTGGCCTTGCCCAGGCAGCAAAAATCAGAATCAGAACGAGCACGAGAAAATAAAATCCGTTTTGCGCGAGTGAACGGGATTTACCTGTAGCAGCCTCACTGATGGCAAGATCCTCATCAGTTCCTTGTTTGTCTTTAAAAAAAACCGACATCAACAGACCAATGATAACTGAAAACGCAACTGCACCGACTGCCCGGGCAATACCCAATTCATAGCCGAGCACTCGAGCTGTGAGTATAATTGCCAGAATGTTGATTGCCGGGCCCGAATACAAAAAGGCAGTAGCAGGTCCGATACCCGCACCGCGCGTATATATACCAGCAAACATCGGTAACACCGTACATGAACAAACCGCAAGAATCGTTCCAGAGATTGAGGCTACACCATATGCCAGGATTTTATTGGCTTTGGCGCCGAAATATTTTATAACAGCTTCCTTTGATACGAATATGCTGATTGCACCGGCAATAAAGAACGCCGGGATCAAACAAAAAAGTACGTGTTGCCGGGCATATTCCTGAAGCATAAAAAAAGCTTCAAGAATCGCGCGCTGGAAGTTCACTCCTTCAAGCGGAACAAAATAAATTAAGACAAAAGCGATAATAAACAACAGTAGCTTGGTTCGGTCTTTCATTGGTACCTCCTATTACTATAGTGCACTAAATCACAGGCCTAAGCTTTTTCTTGCCCACTATGTTCTTTCTTTTATTAAAACCCTCAGAATATCTTTGCTCATATTCAGATTTTGGATAATACAATCGACCATGATATCAATTAGGTCAAAAATCTTAGGATCAACAACGTCATACCAGACTTCAGCTCCACGCTTCTCACTCCGGATGATACCAGCCCTTCGCAAGATTGCCAGGTGATGCGAAACATTGGGCTGCTTACAGCCAACATATGGTATTATTTTACAAACACAGCAGGGACCATCGCGCAGTTTCTCCAGAACCTTAAGACGCACTGGATGGCCAAGGGCATTAAAAGCAGCTGCTTGGATTTTTAAGATATCTTCTTCCATAATTTTAGATTATATCTAAATATGTAAATATGTCAATATCTAATATATCTAACTCCTCTCCACTTTTTTCTTTTTGATTAAAAACCCTCTTTTTCCCTGTTATTCTGAGTCCGCCCGCCGTTCTTTTTGGCGGGTGGACGAATAATCTCTCTTTCTTCCATACCCCCATTCTCCATTTCTCCTTTTAGAAAAGAAGGAAGGATAAGGATGGGGAAATAGAGATTTTTGTGAAGATTAAAATGGCTTAGTTTATTGGGTTTGATGATCATAAAATTAGACTGTGGAGAGTTTGTGGTGTTGTATTAAAGGCTATCTAACACTCAAAATATACCGGAATGCAGTTGACAGACTACAAATATCTGGATATAATGAATATAGAGTTTGGCACACCGCGCAATCAGAAAAAACGTGTGACCGCAGAGTACTGTGCCGCAAGAGCCGAGATGGCGGAACTGGGAGACGCGGCGGACTCAAAATCCGCAGTGCTGAAAGGCGCGTGGGGGTTCGACTCCCCCTCTCGGCATAAGAGAAACACCCTTTTATCACCAAGAAGTTTTTGAACAAAATGGAAGCGGTTATTCTGAAACGAGCAGTTCCATTATCTTTTGTATTTGACTTTGATTAAAAGATCTGTTCTTTTCTCCAGCGATCCTTTCGGCATTATACTTGTTTCCGAAGTAGTAGCGCCTGAACAAAAAATAATAGATCACCCAGGCATCACTCCAGTAGCCGTGAACGGCTTTATAGACCATCCAGGTAATGAGACCGCCGTTAAGAAGAAAGGCGTTCAGAGCATTGGCGGCGTCCCCTGCGTAGAGCTGCCCTAATCCCGGAATAAAGGTCGAAAGCTGCCGCGCTGAACTCGGCGAGCGGTAGAAAAATTTTTCCCTCTCTGCCAGTACTTCATTTATTCTCTGCTGGAGCACTGTATCCGGGCTGTACAGAAAATATGTGCTGAAGGCGTCCCGGGCATAATCCCATTTATAAGAGTGGATCTCGGCGACGGCGCGCAGCAGAGCACAGCGTTTTTTTATCTCCAGGTTGACGGCGGCGACTTCGATCTTCAACAACAGCACCTCAGCCATACTGTAATTTCCTGCGGCGATATAGGTGACCGCCAGCTCAAGTTTCCTCATCTGTTTTACGCTGTCGTCAGCGGCAGTAATGATTGCCTGTTCATGTGCATCAACCGCCTCGTCCCACTCAGAACAGAGACGATGAATCCGCGCGATCCTGCTGTATACATAACTCACCTCTTCGTCTTTCGGATGAAAGCATATAAAACGCTTGTATTCTGTTATCGCCTCTTCATAACAGCCGGCGGAAAAGAACTTTTCAGCAAAATCCAGTATCTCTGTTTTCCGGGAAGGAACAATGGAAAGAAAGAGACTAATCAAGATGAGCATAAAAGAAAACCCGGATCTCTGTTTTTAATCTCTCTTCCTGCTCTTGATTGTGGATATCAGCGGCGACGATTGAACCGTAGATATTACCGAGATAGAAGAGCGCTCCGATCGAGCCGAAGATCCAACCCTTTACTGAACTCTTTCCGTCTTTGTGGAATCCGGTATAAGCCTGCCATCCGAGCAAGCCGACGGTCAAAAATGATTGAATGCCATCCACGCTGCGCTTACAGTACACCTTACCCAGCCCGGGGATTATTCCTGAATAGAGACCGGCGAGGGTCTTACTTTTACGAGGCAGACTTTTCCCGATCCGCGCCCAGGACAACAGCCGATTTGATACCCTGTCATTCAGACTGTCCGGACCGAGGATCTCTTCCGCCTTATCCCATTTTCCCTGTTCCAGATAGCCTGCGGCATTAAGATTTTTTACTGAAGATTCCAGCTCAGGAATTCCACCCGCATTAAGATGGGTTGCCAGATAATCAATACTCGCCTGGGAGCTGCCGGCGAGGAAATAACAGAGGGCGATATTATAATGGGCATAATCCTTGATTCCTGTTTTACCGCTGCCGGCGACTTTCTTAAAGTAGTCCATCGCCCGTTCATACTTTCTCGCCTTGAGATAACATTTTCCAATGTAAAAAAGGGCTGAATCGACTGCTACTGATTGGGTATCGACGACAAAAAGATACCGCTGAAATTCACCGGCGGCACGGAGATAATCTCCCTCTTTATAAAGGTATTCGGCGAAACGGTATATATTCCCGGCGCTGTAGTAATCAACGGACAAACTGTCTCCGACGATTGTGCCGGGAAGGACGGCGGATAATACGAAAATCGTGATTATCCAGCAGCTCTTTTTATTCATCTTTAACCTGAACCACCCGCCTTGAGGTACCTATGTAATAACTGTCGACCGGATAATCGATCGCTTTTTTAGTAACGGGGTCTATTGCATAATATTTTCTGCCTCCTCTGATGCAGCGTGTCAGTCGGTCGCTGCCGATCAATAATCCGTGGACAAAGCCATATTTTTTCACCGCCCTCGATAAAAAGTGCGAACAGGTGACCGTGAAGTTACACGACGGCGGCCCCTGAGGTGAAACAAATAATTGATATAACCGAATGAACCCAGTGAATACAAGCTTCAATTCCGAGGTCTGTCTGAAGTGAAAGTCGGCTTTGGAATCTCTTCTCACCGCTGTCTTCTCTGATTGACTGCGGAACATCAGAAAAGAAAGATCCTCTTTCATCTGCGTCGATAATGTCATATTACTGAAAAGGATGATGGAACAGATTATTCCCATGGAATTTTCTCAATCTTCACACCTGGAGGTGGTTTAAAATTCAAAACAGTCTCAGGTAGTTCAATATTGAACCCCGGATTGAAAAATTTTATCTTTTCAATGGTTGAATCACCGTCTTCATAATAAACAGTCGAAATCTCAAGCGGAAAGTAGTAATCACCGTATTTCAAATGTTCACCATATCTTGAAGTGCAGATCGGTGTTCCGTCTTTTCGTTTCAATTCCACATAATGAACCGCATTGGAAATGTATACCAGAAAAAATTTATTTAAATCAGTCCGGGGTTTTCCAGAAGGCCGCCACCAGGTCATCAGGGTATCACCCCTTCTTTCATACCTTGACAACTGATATCCCAAGTCGGTTAGGCCGTAATCCTCTTTGAGCGCTCCAAGAAAAGGTTGAAGTAGAGTGACGGCGAAAGAACTGTCGGTCGAAAATTTAAAGACGAGGGTGTCCTCAGGATAATAGATAATCAGCGTCTCGGGCTGGCTGATCACAATCTGATTGATCGGCTCTGACACCTGAATGAAAAAAATATGGGGAATTTTATGATAGATTGTTCCACAGATCAATTCAGAACCTGTCTCGTCCTCTGTATATTTTTCAAAATCAACCCTGACAGTGGTTAAAACCTGGGACCACGCCAGATGTAAAAAGATAAGGGGAAACAGTATCTTGCCGTTCTTCACTTCGGCATCAGTTAATGGAAATTTTTATACTGTGCCTCGAGTTGAATCAATTATTGCTTGAACAGCTGCTGCTATTGGAGTCTGAACAACCGCTGCTGGAACACCCCTCACTGTTGTCACTGCAACCTTCACTGGTGTTGCTGCAGCTGTTGCATGATTCGGACATGGAATTGCAGTCTTCACTAAGACCGCAGGAGAGATCAGGGCCGGTGCAGCATTCTACTTCATCCTGTGATGCGCTAATCGCTACAGCGGTCAGCACAATCACTCCGCCGGTAATACATCCGATCAGGGCATATCTTGCCTGCTGTCCTCTTCTTGCTGATTTGTATTCATTTGTATAGATGTACACATAATCCGGGGACTTACCGAGAAGTCGTTCTGCCTTTGGTCCGGGTACAATAAGATACGCTGCACCCACGGCGTATATTGTTCCGATACAACCGCAACCGAGCCACATCAGTCTGTTGACATCTCTTTTTGCATCACTGATGGCTTTTCTTTTTGCTTCCTGGGCGACGTTACCTTTTGTTTTCGTGCCTCCGGCGAATGATTGATACGGAATTATCAATGAAATTATTATTATCAATACCAGAACTTTACCCAAAACTTTTCCCATATTTCCTCCTTTATCTTCTGCGGCCTGAATATGACCAGAGTTTTTATTATATCCATCTAAATTATTATAAATATTATGTCGAAAAAGTCAAGAAAAATAATCGATTAAAATCAACACCCCGTCCTGAAGAAATACATATTATGCCACAGGTGTTTCAGCAAAAGGACGGCAAGTTCCTTAACCAACCGCATGATATCCCTGGTACGCATCAGGTAACGTCTTTTTAAGACGTAACCGTTTTCTTCGATCTGTCGGATGACGGTTTCATAGCGGAATGAATATAAGTATCCCGTCAACTTGATTAAAAGTAAAGGATTTTTGTTCAAAGTCTTTTTTGCGTTCTTGAAATATTTTTTGATCAATTGAACTCTGACTTTCAACCATTCTTTGAACCCGGAATCAGAACAATCGGTTGACTGCAGTTTATATCCCACCATATCCTCCTGGGAGATGTTTATGTAGCCGAGTTCCTTATCTTCTTTCAGATCACGCAGCATATGGGCGAGATGGCTGGCATGAGCAAGCAGGACATCTTCTTGTCGGCATTCATATCTCGGTTCGATGAAATAGAGCAGAAGTCTGGTATAGGAATCGCTCAAATTCCTGGAATAACCGGTTAATTGTGCTTCACTGACTATTTTATTTTTGCGTTCGATGTCGAATTCAAAAACCTCGAACATCTTCATAATACAGGACTTCAACCTGCGGTTGTTCTTTAAATCATACTCAATGACCCTGCCGATGACGGACCTGCCGTTGGTTTTTGAATCGGCGTAAAATTTTTCAACCATTCTCTTCTGTCCGTTTATGAACTCAGTCAAGGTCTTCTTGTCATTAAGCGGGCTGTCGACAAAATCATCGATCTTTCGGAAGTAAGAGTATAGAAGATAAGAGAAACAACGGGCTTTCTTCCTGAGAAAGAATTTCGCCAGCAAAAAAGTAACCCAGTTATGTGTGCGTGGTGATAAACTCTTCTTCAACTTATACGACCTCTTCGATGTTCAGGCTGCTGTAAAAAAAGGCACGAACAGCAGGCAACAAACTTTCTTCGACTTTTTTCAACTTTTTCAACCGGTTCCTGAAAATCTCAGAACCGATTCTTTTAACAAGGGTATTCCAGTATATCAAACGCCCCTTCTCCTTTGCACGACTGATAATAAGTTTCAAGTTTTGTTTAAACTGTTCGCCGTTCATATATTCAAATATATCCGAAAGGTTGAAAGTGTCAAATCTAAAATTTTTATATGTGTTAAGAGCATCTGATAATTCTCCGGTGTAATATCTGATTCTATCAAGATTTGCACGGATGACCGCAAAGTTTTCTCGACGTAAGTAAAAAGGTAGGGTATCTCCGAAATTTCCGTTGAAGATATACGTGAGATACGGATTATTGTAAACCGGTATGGCTGTAAGTCCGTATTCAATTCGTTCCAGAACGTAACGGCTGACGTCTCTGTCGAGATTTTTATAAAAGTCGGATCTGCGTCCGAGTTTTAAAAAACGTATACATACGTTACTGAATAATATTTTAAAAGTCGAACGCCACTGCCATCTTCTGATCTTTCTTATGCAGAATTCACGCTGACGTGCCATGCTCTTTTCCTTCAAAAGATAAACACATTCATCTTTTTTCAGCAGAAGAGGCAGAATGTACTTCCGAAAAAGTCTAAAATTCTGTTCGGTTCTACCGATATGAATGACTCCCTGTTGGATGAAATGGAGATGTTCATCCCAGAAGCGTCGTGAACGGTCAGACAGAAGTCTACGTATTTTCATATAGTCTTTCACCCTGCTTGAGGCGGGTTTTATGCCTAAGAACCGGAGTATTTCATCATACGGCAGACATCGAAATGCGGCGCTGCGCAGTTCCAGGCTGGCGAGTTGAGCGGGGTTTTTATCGACGGCGAGCACCAGAGACGGCGACTTCGCCAAAAGACTCAGGGTATTGTCTCCGGCGGAAACGATTGAAAGATAAACGCCGTTTTTTGCGGGCACCGCCGCCTTCAAAAGAACGTCGGCGTCCTCCCAGCAATTGGCATAGACCATTGCGCTCATAAGTTCCCACTACAAAAAAAGAACAATCAGCAATGATGTTATCATGCACTCCAATTATACAATTTCACCTCTTTCAAGTCAATCATGAATTTTAAAAGCGGTGTACGGTCGATTTCAATATCCCTTTTATGGGCACTGAGCATAAATTCGGTTGTGGAACCGCTTTTCGATAAAAACATGGACAAGGGAATTGCGGCTTCACCGATTTTGTCGATTCTGTATCTAATGCCCTGGTTTTTTCCCAGAATAAATTCAACCTTCGTCGGTTTGTAGAACTTAATCTTATACTCGTATTCGGCGGCGTGCTGGGTTTCCACGTCGAATCTGATATACAAATTTTCATCGTCGAATCCGCAGTAGATTGATGAAAAAAGACCTGCAAAACGGTGCATTGTCCCGCCGATTCTCCGAACGTCGATACGGCCGGCGTGGTGCCACTCGTAGAAGTGGGTGACGATACCGTCGATCTCAGGAGTCATTTTGTCATCGGGTTGAATCGTAAGCGCCTCAGCCGGTTTTTTTATCGGAGTGAACAATTCAGGCGGAGGTTCTTCATCGATCTTTTTATAAATCCAGAGGGCGTTCATTCTGAAAAGTTCGTCAAATATTTCAGCGACCGGGGAATACAATTCTCCTCCGAACCACCAGTACCAGTCGCTCCCCTCAAGGACATAAAACCGCTCCCATATCTCTTTATCCGTGATATTCTTCCGCACCAGTTTTTCCCGAATGGTCTTTACAATCAACCAGGCGTCCTGGTCTTCTTTGTGACCGATCCAGATATTGAAATTGGCTCCTGCCCAGGAACCGGGAAAGAGCGAAAAGAGTTCATTCTTCACTTCGCCTTCTTCAATGAATCGGGAGATTGTCGTGGTCGTAATCTTCTCCTTGAGAAGATTGGCGTACAGAGCATCGAGGAATTCCGTGCCGTCATTCACATAACTCTCCCAGCCGTTTTCACCGTCAAGAATTATCGGAATTATAAACCTGTCAAAATTGGGCAGGGAATTCTTGATGCGCACCACCCTGGCGGTTAAATCCTCAGCCGCTTCTATTTGATCCCGGTCACTGTACCTAAATCTGATTGAATCCGAAAGAACACGGTCGCGGAATACAATTTTGATATCACCGAACTTCCATGGTTTATAAAGCAGTTCAGGACGATTTGGAATACCATATTCATCACGTCGGAATGACTGCTGCAGACTTCTTGAAAGAATCTCCTCGTCGGTTGCAACCCACTTAATCCCCAGTTCAGAAAGGAGTGGTATGAGTTCCTCGCACACCCCGCCTTCGGGCGGCCAGAGCCCTTTTGGTTTTCTTCCGAAAAAGTCTTCAAAGACCTGTATTGCTCTGCTGATCTGCTCTTTTGCGTCATCAGGGAAATTGAAGTCAAAGGGAATCACACAATTGGGATTTGAGATTCTGGCAAGATTATTGTTGATTAAAAGAGGTAAAACCGGATGATACAGCGGTGAAGTGCTGATTTCGATCTGCCCGCTTTCAAAAGCTTTTTTGTATTCTCCGATAACCGAAGTGATAAGTTTCTTCTCCACTTGAATAACCCGTTCTTTGTCCCCCTCAGTGAAATTCTTGCCCTTTTTATAGAGGTCTTCAATTTCACTGCGGAACAAAGGATCTATCCAGACGAGATTCGCCCAGATCTGCAAATCCCTGAATTCGTCCACAGTGAATGTCTGGGCTATGGAAATCAACTCATCTTCAACGATATTTTTACCTCTTTTCAGAAGCAGTGAAAAATACCGGTTGTTCACCTCGATCATCTGTTCCCAGTTCGCCAGGAAAAAATCCCTCAGGATGTTCTTTTTCTCTTCAATCGTCAGTTCTTCCGCTCTCTTTTTGAAGAGAAGAAACTGCTCGTCAGTACATCTATCGTTTTTGTAATCGTTTATTTGAAGTAGCAGCGACGGTGAAAAATTGAACGTCACCTCAATCCCGGGAAACTTCTGCACGTGCTTCAGCATATCAAGATAATCTTTAAGGCAGTGCAGTCTGACCCAGGGAAGAGGCAGGGTGCAGTCCTCTGGCTTTGAATAGATCGGCTGGTGAAAATGCCAGAGAAATGCAACAGCGGTGTTGTTCATTGATTAAAAAGACCTATATAGAATCGGGCGTCACCGGCGATGCTTGCCGTGGGATTCTTTTCCAGAAGTTCGCTCAAAATCTTCCTGGCTTTTTCTTTGTTCCCGAGCAGACCATTGAGCCTGCCGCAGGCAAGCATTGCAACATCATAAAACGGAGAATTCTTATCCTTTATTATTCTCTCATAATAGCGGAGCGCCTTTTTATAATCCTTCATTCCCTCTGCAGCACAGCCCGCTCCGAACAGTGCGGCGGGTGTCAGCAGGTAATCCTTCTTTTCCTTACTGAGAAACCTGTCGAAATAGTCAATCGCCTGGTCAAACTTGGCTGAATTGTAATAGAGGACACCGAGATAATAGAGCCCGATCTTACCCGGTCTGGTGTTTTGATATTTGGTGCTTAAATCGATAAGCACTTTTTCTGCATCCTGAAATCTTCCCATATTAAGCAGTCCAATGGCTTGGGTGTGAAGAATATCAGCTTCAGGAATCTGTGGTTCTCCCCGTGAGAGGAAATAAGAGAGCGCGATGATTCCGATTATGAGAATGGCTCCGACCGTAATCGAAACGTCGCGGTGGCGCATTATGTACTTCACGACATTATGCATAGTACTCTGGAACTCATCTTCTTTATAATGACCTCTTTTTATTCTTCTCATAATTGCTCCTTTAAGTAAGTTACTTACAAACGCTCTTTTGCGTGCATCAAAAATCAATGCACATACCCCTGACCCGATTCGAACGGGTGACCTGCGGTTTAGGAAACCGCCGCTCTATCCTGCTGAGCTACAGGGGCAAGTCTCTAAAGATAATTATAACAATTTTACGTCTGAAGTCAATTACTGCTTGATGGGGGTGTTAGGTAAAAGTTAAAACTGGACTATTTGGGGTATTTTTTAAAAGATAAAACTGGACTGAGTGATTTTCGTGATTATCCTCTATGAAAGGAGGATAAATGAAGCAACAACTTCATCGTCGATTTACCGATAACCATCTTAAGGTATTGTTTGATCTTTATCTCAAGAAGGCATTGAGTGCTAATGATGTTATAAGCCAATTAGGGTGTAGTCGGAGCAGGTTTTTTGATTTACTTAAACGGTATCGACAAGATCCAAAAGGCTTCACAGTTGCTTATCGCCGACGTCAGCCGC
>DRIG01000076.1 GCA_011052815.1 candidate division WOR-3 bacterium
ATCGGGGGAAGAGTTTGATCGTTGCAGGAGGTATCGGCGTCGCCCCGCTTTATTACCTCGCCCAGCATCTTAAGAAAAAGAAGATTGATTTTACGTTTATCTACGGCGTAAAAAGCGATTCGGATTTCATCTTGAAGAAAGAGATAAAAAAGATGAGTTCCGCCTCGATCTTTGTTTCTGAAAAAGGCGGTGGAAAGAGAATGACCGCCCTTGATGTATTGAAGAATATCGAGATTAATGATTACAAAGTGGTCTACGCCTGCGGACCAAAGGCGATGTTGATCGAACTCCAGAAATCAAAATTGCCTTTACCCGTTTATGCCTTTTGTGAAGATATCTTCGGATGCGGCTGTGGTCTGTGTCTCGGCTGTGCGATAAGATACCGGGGAAAGTACAGAAGGGTTTGTGAAGACGGCCCTGTTTTCGAGTTGAAGGATATCGAGTTCAATGATTGAGATTTTCGGTTTGAAATTCAAAAACCGGGTTTTTACGGCGTCAGGGGTTTTCGGTTTCGGTTTGAAATACAAAAGCGTTGCCGACAAAGTCGGTGCGGTCTTCACCAAAGGGATTACACTCGAACCAAAAGAAGGTAATCCGCCGTCGAGAATCCAGGAAACCGCCTGTGGCCTTATCAACTGTGTGGGATTGGAAAACCCGGGGGTGGATCTTTTCTGCCAAAAGATTCTGCCTCAGTTAAAGAGATTGAAGACGAAGATATTTGTGAATGTCGCCGGTTTCCGCAAAGAAGAATTCGGAGCCATCATAGAGAAGATCGGTGCACGGGTGGACGGTTTTGAGCTGAATATATCCTGTCCCAATGTGGCAGAAGGAGGAGCCGCTTTTGGTCAGGATCCTGAGATCGCTGCATCGATTGTTGCTTTCGTGAGAAAAAAGACCACCCTGCCGCTGATTGTAAAATTGACGCCTAATTTTTGTGATCCGCTGAAGATCGCCGAAGCCTGTGTTGAAGCCGGGGCAGACGGAATTTCGTTGATCAACACACTTTACGCCATGGCGTTCGATGTTGAAACTAAGAGACCACGTATTGTCGGCGGACTTTCCGGTCCGGCTGTAAAGCCGTTTGCGCTTTACTGTGTAAATCGCATCAGGGATATCGGGGTTCCGATTATCGGAATGGGCGGAATCATGACGGGCAGGGATGCTTATGAATTTCTGCTTGCCGGCGCCTCTGCAGTAGCCGTCGGCTCAGCGATGCTTCGCGATCCATACGCACCCCTGCGTATAATTAAAGAATTGAAGAAGCTGACAGCGGAGTAATAAAGAGTAAGAATGCCGGAGGGGATGAAAGGAGGTTTGATGCCCGCAGAGCACTTGATAGTTTCCCTTGATCTGACCGATTTTGAAAAGATTAAAGAGATTGTAGTTCAATTAAAAGGAGCCGTAAATTTTTATAAGGTGGGTGCGGTGCCCTTTACTTACTTTGGATTGGAGCTCATTGATTTTCTTAAAGAACAGAACTGCAGGATAATGCTGGATTTAAAGTATCACGACATCCCCAATACCGTCGCCCGTGCCTGTGAAGGAGCGGCGGAAAGAGGAGCGGACTTCATTACCATTCATACAAGCGGCGGATTCTCCATGCTCGAAGAAGCAGTAAAGGCAACCCTGATGATTTCCGAACTCAAGAAGATCAATCGGCCGAAGTTATTGGGGATTACAGTGCTGACAAGTATCGACGAGGCATACTTCAAAGACCTGTTCGGCGATTTAAAGAGAACCCTCACTGAACAGGTGGTTTTTCTCGCCCAGCTGGCACGGAGTGCGGGGCTGGACGGCGTTGTCGCGTCACCGAAAGAGATCGAGCCGATTCGTAAAGAATGCGGTGAAGATCTCTTGATCGTTACACCCGGGATCAGGCCTGAATTCCAGACCGTAAAAGCCGACGACCAGGCGCGTGTGACGACTCCGCGTCAGGCAATACAGAGAGGAGCTGATTATATCGTTATCGGCAGACCGATCGTCAAAGCGGCTGATCCCAGAGAGGCGGTGGAAAAGATTATCAAGGAGATTGGAGATGGAGATAGAAAAACTGCTTAAAGAATTAAAGGTCTTGCAGGAAGGACATTTTGTCTTGAATTCAGGATTACACAGCGGGTTCTATTTTGAAAAATTCCGTATCCTCGAGAACCCCGATGCAACGACGAAGCTGTGCAGAATGATCGTCGAGAAATATAAAGATAGTGAAATCGAGTGGGTTATCGGTCCGACGACCGGCGGCATCATTATAGCATTCGAAGTCGCCCGACAATTAACCACGTATGCGGGATTTGCCGAAGAGCGGGACGGTAAAAGGCGTGTTGGACGGGGCTTTGACATAAGAGACAAAAATATTTTGATTGTCGATGATGTGATGACAACGGGAAAGTCCATTATAGAAACGATCGATGCCGTAAAAGAAAAACAGGCGAAGATAAAAGGGATCGCCGTGTTGATCGACCGCAGTATTGAGAAACTACCGTTTGATTATTTCGCGATATATAAAAAGTCGGTGATAAACTACAAACCTGAAGAATGCCCGTTATGTAAAAAAAATATACCCGTTACCAAGCCAGGAGGTTTATAAATACCCGCGCTCCTCAATTTTTTCTTTCTCGCTTCCTGGACCTTACCCATTATATTTATACCATTAATCGCCCGTCAATATACCGATAATCTTTTTCTCATCTCCCTGATTCTCACCCTTTATAATGCGGTCGTGCTGTTCTCTTCAACGATCTTCGGACGGCTCGGCGACACCGTGGGTAGAAAAAAGGTCGTGATTCTCGGATTTTTGATTTCAGGGGTGGTTTTATTCGCACATAACTTCATCGGTGATATTTCGTCTTTGTATGTGCTGCGGGGACTGGCGGGTATCGGTTCAGGAATGATTCCCGGTCCCCTTGCGGCGTTGGTCGGAAGCGGCTCGGTGGGGATTTTTACGGCGTCGGGTTCTTTCGGATTTATGGTGGCGAGCATCCTGGCAGGGGTCTTGAAGAAAGACTTCATAATCTTTACGACCGCGGCATTCCTCTGCTTTATCGGATTGTTCCTTTCATTTTTCATCAAAGAGCAGAAAAAGAGATTATCTGTTCCACTGTTCCCCTATGAAATCATCAAAAAGAATATCGATGTCTATCTTCCCTATTTAATCAGACACAGCGCCGCTTCGGCGATCTGGGCGGTGTTTCCGATATATCTTACCACTCTCGGTGTGGATAAATTCAGAATCGGAATTCTTTATGCGGTCAATCCCCTTATGCAGGTGACCTTTATGCTTCTGCCCGCCCGATTAAAGAGTTCGCGTTTGATCACCACAGGACTCGTTTCTTCTTCCCTGACTTTCCTGGGATATGCAGTGGCACCGCACTGGGGTTATCTGATTGGATTACAGGCGCTCCTCGGTTTTTCCTGGGCAAATCTTTATCTCGGTTCAATGAAGCACCTTTTAAAGCACAATGCCGAACAATCGACGGCTACAGGAGTTTTGAATTCAATCTTCGGCCTTTCCGGAATCATCGGTCCCCTCCTCGGCGGACTCGTCACTTTTTTCGGTTTAAGGGTGCTGCTGTACTTCTCTTCTTTTCTTGCGCTTTGCGCCTTTATAATTTCCAGAATCCTAAAAGGGCGAGCAGGATGAGCGCCGCTCCGGCAATCACGGCTCCCACCCAACCGAGCAGGCAGAGTGTGGTTACGATGATTCCGGCGATCAGGACTCCTGTGGCGATTACCAGAAACGATTTTTTGAATTCAAGGCCAAAGAGAAAGGCGATGAGGGCACCTGTCCAGGCACCGGTTCCAGGAAGGGGAATCGCCACGAATGCAAGCAAGCCGAGTTCTTCGTATTTTTCAATGACGCGATTGCTTTTACGTCGTGTTCTTTCAAAGAGCCATTTAAAAAATTTTTGAAACGGTCTTATCTTCGACAAAAGTTTAACCGCCGGATCGAGCAGCCAGAGGATAAAAGGTACTGGAATCAAGTTGCCGACAAAAGAGATTATCAGTGCTTTGAACCACGGTATGTGAAAGATCGCGATCGCCATGGGCAGGGCGCCCCGCAATTCAATGATCGGCAACATCGAGGTCAAAAATACAGCCAGTTCCGGTGAGATACCACGTGCCACTAAATCCTGCGGTGTCATATTATACCCCGCCTTCTGCGTAGAAACCAATCAGCCGTCAGCAGAATAAAGATCAGGAAATAACTCAGGGGGGTGTTGAAATTGAAACTCTTTTCCTGATAAGATTTTTGCACAACCGGCATGCTGAATCTTTCCAGGCTGTCAAAAGGTGAATATCTTCCACCGGTCGTCAACGCCAGTGTCTTTAAAAATTCTTTATTAAGGCTGTGTTCGCTTTCGAGATCACCTTGCTTTATCTTGAGTATCAGTTCATTGCTCGTCAGAATTTCGTCTCCAAGATTACCTGAGGCGGTGAGTTTGTAAGTTCCTTTCTGCGGCGCCGGGAAAGATGCTTTGTATATCCCGGGACGGGTTTCAAAGAAGGGTATCTTTTTATCGAAAAGATCGACATAAAATTCACCACCGCCGCAGGGCTTGAAGTTGCGATCGTAGCTCTGCAGGGATAATTCGATGGTTTCTCCGATGGAATAATTTTTACGGAGTGAGCTGAGTATGAGTCGTCGATTGCGGCCGGCGGTCGATATGAATCTGATGATATCACCGAGCAGCGGAGTTAATAAGTCTTTCTGCTTCAATCCCGTCTGAAGAAAATGCCAGGAACCGATCTCGACACCGTTTATCTGAAAGATAATACCCTGGCCCTGGCGCAGGTATCCGATGATCGGGATACGACCGGCTTCCGCGAGAATCACGCTTTCCTTTTTTGTGCCGATAACCCGGTTGATATATGAAAACGGCGGGTAATCATCTCCGGGGATGAGGCACGAAAAGGGTTCTTTTATTACAATCTTCTCCTGAATTTTGATCGGAAAGCCGGTTGTACTGATCGGCAAAAGGTTGCGCAGAAAAGGATTGCGTCCTTCAGTGAGCCCTATATGCAGGAGGCCGAGTCCCCGTTTTACCTCTTCGCCAAGATTCTGCCAGGGAAGGCTGTCGCTGTTTACATTGTCCAGAATGAGAACATCGAATTTGTCCAGAGGCGGTAAGGCTCCTTGCTCTTTATAGTCGTTTAAGTTGATGTACTTCTGCGGTGCCACTTTTACCAGAGGAATCAGGTTGGTGTATGGGTCAGCGGAAAGCGCCCTGAAGATGAACCTGGTGTTGAAAGAAAGGTGTTCTGTATAGTAAAGCACATCTATTTTCCCCTTCAATATTTGAATGGAAAAAGAAAGGTTGTTGTTTTTATATGTTTCCTCACCTGCCTGGGGAAGTAAATCGATTGAGAAGAAGAGTGTTTCCGGATACGGGGTATAGATTTTGAAATCCACTTCATTTTTTGTCGGTTCTTCAGTCAGGGGAAAAGAACGGTTGATCTTTATTTTTTTGTTTTTTGAACGTAATTTGATCTTTCCTCTGCCATTCTTGAAGCCCTGTGACTGGACAATGACTTTGACATTGAATGAATCTCCAGCAAAGCCGTACTCAGGATACAAAAGGTCGACGATCGCAAGATCTTTGCCCGGTGTTCCTCCGATGCCGAAGCAATAAACAGGAGTTGAGCTTTTGCCGATTTTGTTCCAGTCCGGTCGATGGTAATTATGATTTCCGTCGGAGACCAGTATTATGAAAGGTGCTTCTTTTGAAACTTTAAGTACGGCTCCGGTGATATCCGTGTAAGAACCCGACGGGATACTCTCCGCAGGAATCGATGTATAGAGGGTTTCACTGAAGAAAAGCACTCTATGCGGAAAATCGATTTTTTTGATCTCTTGTAAAATCAAAGGGAAGTTATCCGACATACTCGCCGAGCAATCGACAAGCAGCAGAGGTTTTTGGGTTTTCGTCGGTATCTTGAATGAAAGGGAGGCACCCGAAATTAAAAGATAGAATATAACAATCGCAATAATACGTAACGGCGCAAGATGTATATTCCTGTAGTATAAAAGGGCGGTAAGCCCGATGGCGATGATACTAATTAATAATATTATCAAGGTTCTTTTTTTTATGTTCCAGGTTTATGATGTTCGTGGTATCCACTCGAATACGAGCACTTCCTGAATATTCACCGCTGATGACTTCAACTTCATAAGCACCGGTGTCCCGAACACTGAATGAGAATCCACCGTCTTTGACAAAGGTGATTCCCGCAATATGGGGTTTTTTGAGCAGTGCGTAACCGTTTTTGACAATGGTGTCGTTCAGATGAACTTCCGCCTTCAACTGGAAAGGTGGAGGGATTGAATCCGGCGTGACGCTGGTGATGAACGGAAGCGGCGTATTGCCGCTGATATCACGGACTCCGTTTTTGATAAAAAGATAATAAGTCGTATCATAATGGAGTGATTCAGACGGTGCTTCAGGAGTAAATCGACATACCCTGAGATTCAACCACACCGGTGTCAGATTCTTTTTCGGGATGATGTAGTACTCGAGAAAAGAAGTATCCATTGCTTCAGAAAAAGCTATTTTGAAATCGTGTTGGTTATGTCCTTTGGAATAATCGACGATCCGCGGTGCAATGGTGTCGGGTGTTGTAGAGCCGATAAATGACGCGGAGAAAGTTCCTTTGTTCTGGGCGGTGTCGAATGCCCAGCCGGTGACATCATATTCTGTTTTAATCTGCGGTTCGGTTACGGCAACGAGTTCGGACGCCGAGAGTGACGGGTAAATGGTGATGATTCCGAGAGTCTCTTCTTTGCTGGTGATGGTGAACCAATCCGGCGTCAGGCCGAGGGTATCGATATCTTCTGAGAAGACAAATTGTACCTGTCGATTGTTCAAAGACTGAATCTTTTGGAGCTTCGGTTTTACACGATCCTTGAACAGGGGCGGAGCCTTATGTGCACAGGAAAGAATAACGAGGGTTGTCAGTATTGCAAAACCGCTTTTGTTCATAGGCAATTTTACGCTTCTTGTTTTAAAAGTCAAGTTCAGACATCTGTTTTCGTTCATTCGGAGTCAGGATATTGTGGATAATAAGAGCGGACAATGCTTTGTAAACCCGCAGTAATTTTTTTTCTTTTTTGAGCGCCCTCAGGTGTTTTTTTATCACTTTGACATCACCCCGTGCCAGGGGGCCGCTCAGGCCGTTCCTTAATCCTTTTTTCTTTACATTATGGAGGGTCTCTTCGATAATCGAAAAGATTATATCATTAAGATCCTTTTTGTTCCAGCCCGCCTGCCGGGCGAGGTCGCAAGCCGCTGCAATAAGTGCGACGAGAAGGTTTGAAGAAAAGACTCCAGCCAGATGATGTTTTGATTTTTTACGTCGGTCTATTTTTCTGAAAACAAAAGATTTGCTGTTGAAGATCTTTCTTGCCGCGGCTACGGCTTTTTTGTCTCCTTCAACAAAGATAAAGAATTTTTTCTCCGGCGGCGGAAGAGTGATTTCTGGAAATGAGCTGAATGGATGCACTGAAGCCCGGGAGATGTTCTTTTCTTTTTTAAAGATAGAAGAGGATAATATACCGCTGAAATGAAAGACAACTTTTTTGCCTTTGAAAAACGGCCTTGCTTTATTGTAGGCGGTTTTGATCTGATCGTCGGGCGTGGCGAAGAAAAGCGCTTCGCTCTCTGTGCAGAGTTCGGTAAAACAGGGATTCTGTTTGAACCCCAGCAATTTCACGGCGCGGTTCTGATTCTTTCGCAATTTATCGTAGACTCCTATGATACGGTTGTTTTTTTTAAGGAGATAAAATATGGTGGTTCCGACTTTTCCGCAGCCGATGAGTCCGATCTTCATATCCTATTATAACCTTAATGATAATCACGTCAAGATGATCCAAGGGCGAAGAATTTCAATGACTAAATCTTTTTATCCAGTAGCAAGTATCCAGCATTGCTCTCTTCCATGCACGAAGTGCATCCCTTCCAGCACCGCTATCTTCCCTTTCCCTGCTTCTCCGTCTCTCCGTTTCTCCCTTTCCCTACCTAACGCTCCAAGCGATCTCAACGATCTAAACGATCCCAACGCTCTAAACGCTCTATTCCTTTCCAAATCCGAAATCCGAATTCCGAAATGCCTTTATTCACCCTGTCACCGTTTCTCCCTTTCACCCGCTCCCCGTTTCACCCATTCTCCCCTGTCATTCTGAAGGAGTCTGCCCGAGGCAGACGACTGAAGAATCTCTCTCCAAACGCTCTAAACATCCTGTTTCTTTCCGAAATTCGAATTCCGAAATGCCTTTATTCTCCGTTTCCCCCGCTCTCCCTTTCCCCTCTTCTCCTCCCCCTTGATGGGGGAGGATTAAGGTGGGGGTGATCTTTCATCCAGCACCGCTCCCTCCGCCCTCCGCCCTTAGCCCTTTCCCCTCCGCCGCAGGCGGACAAAGAATCTCCCGATGAAAGTCCTGGCATTGACAAATGATAAAATTTTATCATAATTTATCATTGGATAGGGGTTGTTATGAAAGAGATAATGCGCAATGATAATGATGCAGAAAGTAATCTTTTGAGAGAAATATCAGCTTTTTTGCGGTTGAAGATATTATTCCCGCACCACATTCATTCAGGGTTAAATTTATTGATGATAAGGGGGTAGGATGGAGAAGATAATCGGCCATATTTTATTTATGCTATTTATCTTTTTGTCATTCTTTAATTGCGATCATAAAGTTTCGGATAAAATGGTTATCAAATTCCGTCAAGTAGAAGACCACTACTGGAACACCAAACAGAGAGCAGATTCAGCTGGTATTCCATTTCCTGACTCCGTCGATGCTGACTCAATAGAAGTAGCGAGGTTTAAGGACGGTTTTTACTGGGTCAAGGTCTATGCTTATGATATCAGTGACAATGCCGATTCTGAGTCGGTGTTGGTCCATATCGACAACTTTGCCCCCAGGGTCAAGCAGACCTATCCATCTGATTGGTTTGCCTTTGTGTCGAATAAACAGAAGACAATATGGTTCAAGTTCTCTGAACCGATGGATATAGTGAAAATTCCAAATAACAAATACCAGATTTCAAATGAATTTTTAAATTCTAAAATTTTAATCATTTGTATAAAAATTGATGATTTTTTTGAAGAGGATATAAAGGAATTAAATGTTGATTTTTATCAGCGTTTTAATATAACCAACCAAATGGAGGTTTGAGATGAAACAAGTATTCTTGGCAATAATCATTGCCCTGATGACGGTTGGGCTTTATGGACAGGAGCCGGGTGCGGTTCAAAACGAGCCCAAAGTCAGGCTCAAGGTCGTCTATGAGAAGACCTTTGATGAGGAGATCCTGGATGTAATCTTCGACACTGCGACGGTAAGTATTGAAGAGGCAGAGCAGATGGGCTGGAAAGAGGAGGCGTTTACAGAAGAGGAAAAGGCAAAGGGGAAGGTTCTGGTTTCTTATCCCAAGGTGGTGTTGATATCTGATGCCAGCAAAATGAGCTATGATGTTTCAGAATACCCGAGATGTAGAAGAGAACTTAGATTTTATAGGAAGAATGGTGAATTGATAAAGAAGGAATTGATCCAACCACGGAGAGAACGAGTGATATATTCTGAAAATATGAGATATATTCTCAGATCATGGGTATTCGATGAAGATGAAGCTGAAAAAGAAGGCGGAGTTTTATACAAATCGAATGGCGAGGTTGTATGGGAAAAGAATAAGAATGAACTTATTGCAGTTTCAAGGGAAGGGTATGTTATTGCCACAGATGCTGTTTTTGGTCCAGAATCAGCATCGTGGTATATATTTTATGACCCATTAGGACAGGAAATAATAAGATTAGAAAATCCTTTTAAAGATAAAGCAGAAGGATACAATGCAGTAAAGTTTTCATCAAGCGGCAATTACGTTGTCTTAGGATCTTCGGATTTTAGAAAGACAGCTGTAATTCTTACAACAAAAAAAGGAAAAATTTTATGGCAAAGAGAATTTAGCTGGGTATCGTGGGTGCCTAATGCAGCAGATATAGCGGACAATTTAGGAATAATTGGCACATTTGGGATAAAAGATGTTCATGCTTTTTTTCTGAACTGGCAAGGAGAGTTGCAATGGAAAGTGCGTTTAGGAATAGCGGGGAATTACGACATTAAATGGTCAGAAGATCAGAAGAAAGCATTTGTGATATCAACCAGGGGATATTTGTGGTGCATTGATGTAAATGATGGAAATTTTCTTTGGTTCCACAAAGAAAAATGGGCTACTGATCCATCCTTTCGAGAGAAAAGATTATCTTGGGAGATTCCACAATTCAGTGAATTGAACGTTATTAATGATTTTGTATATATTATAGGAAAAAAAGGACGAAATTGGCACAGCTCAACTTTATTTATCTTTGATAGCGAAACTGGTAATCTGCTAAGGAAAATAGAATATCCTCAGGAAAAGATAACTTTTGTAAAGATTGATAAAGAAATAGGTCTAATTAATATCACAAAGCGCAAAATTTCAATTCTTAAGGTGGAGGTGCTGAAATGATGGTAATGTTACTTGTGTTGCTGTCTACTTATCCCTGGCCAATAAGGCCGTTTGGTAGTGCCCATCAGGTTAGTGCTACTCTTGGGGATGCACGGGGTAGCGTCACCACTCCAAGATTTCATAGGGGAATAGATATCCCGGCTACCAATGGAACAGATGTATTTTCAATAACTTCAATTGACTCAGCCATTGTCCCTGTTGGGGAAGATTATGTAAGAGTTGGAGGTTACGTTTATATGCATTTAACCAATAGAATCAACAATGGGGATTCTGTTACAGGAATCCTTGATACCACCACTACTTCTCCAACCCAAATTGGTGATGTGATGGATTACGGTACGCCGGGACCAGATGGTGACCATCTCCATTTTCAGGTGGGTCCTGCTGGTGGTCCCTATGAAAATCCCCTTTCTCATAATGGTGGACCGGTGGGCTATGATGATACCGGCAATCCCACCATCTCAATCGATTTCTGGCGTCAGGAGTCTGAGGGTGATACTGCCCAGCAGTTGGTTGGTGTTCTTGATGGCAAGGTTGACATCCGGGCCTGTTGTCAGGATACCCAGACCTCAGGCGGGGTGAACAATACTTCAGGGATCTACCAGTTAGTATATCTCATCTCTGATACCCTGGGCAATGTGCTCCATTCTGATACCACCATCACCTTCCCCCAGGTCCAGCCACCCAATAATGGTGCGCCGGTCCTCTTAGTCTATGACCGTCATAATTACCGAACCGCAAGTCCTTTCTACTACTGGGCAACAAATCGGATTGTAAACAATCAAGTAGAAGACCGCTACTGGAATACAAAACAGAGGGCAGATTCAGCTGGTATTCCATTTCCTGATTCAGTAGATGCTGACTCAATAGAAGTAGCGAGGTTTAAGGACGGTTTTTACTGGGTCAAGGTCTATGCTTATGATATCAGTGACAATGCCGATTCCGAGTCGGTGTTGGTCCATATCGACAACTTTGCCCCCAGGGTCAAGCAGACCTATTCATCTGATTGGTTTGCCTTTGTGCCAACCAAACAACATAAAATCTGGTGTTGTTTCTCTGAAGCGATGGATACAACAACTTTGACCGCAGAGAATATTAAAATCCAGAGTTTAAAATCAGATAGTTTTAACTACATAATAACTAATATTAATTATATTCAAGCAGATACCTTGGATACTTTTACGCTTTATTTAGAGGTTGATTCTTTTAGATATTTGAACTGTTGTTAACCATGAAAATTTTCTTGATTTAGTAAGATATATGCATAAAATAATAGCAAAAGAGAGGTAACTATGAAGAATGTGTTAATATCAACAATCATCGCCTTAACGGCAATCAGCAGTGGGCTTTATGCTCAGGAGCAGGGAACAGTTCAAGGAGAGATAGAAATAAACTTAGAATTAGTGTGGGAAAAGAAATTTGAAGAAGGCATAGTCGACGTGGCACTTTATGAAGAGAATCTCATGCCGAAGGTTATTATAACTGGGAACGATCCTAGATGGGGATG
>DRIG01000077.1 GCA_011052815.1 candidate division WOR-3 bacterium
GTCACTTTCATTTGAAGATATCGTGTCCGGAAGGATCGTACCGAATGACGAGGTGGGGTCGAGTATATTCACGAATGAGTCAGTGGTGAATATGGTGCAGTTCAAATTTTCCGCCTGATATGAACCTGTATTCACCAATTCCACAATCAACTGGTTTGTATCACCTGTCGGAGTGTATTTCAGATAGCCGGGGAAGTAGTATTGAACAAATTCGATAATCGGTGCATGGACGATGAAGTTGAAGTCGGATATCCAGGTTGAATCATTGTCATCTTTTATAACGAGGCTCAAGTCAATCCTGTGGCTGTCAGGACAGGCAGAGTCAACGACGATGTTGTAGCCGTCAACCGAGCTGAAAGCTGAATCAAAAGCCGGAACATCGTCGAAAGATTTGGTTGTGTCGTATAATGTGAAGAACGGGTCGGCTGCGGCTTTTTGAAGAACACCGACTACATTATAAGCGGTGGAGTCCCCCCAGTTCTTTATCCATACCGGAATATCAATGTCTTCACCCGGGTTTGCAATGTTGTCGTTGTTGCCGCCGATTGAATCCTCGATTAGAAAGGAGTTCAATAATAGATACGGCCCACCTGTGAACTTGACAGGTGCTTTGCCTGAGTATGGTTTGAGGTTTCTACCGGTGACAGTACAGACAAGTGAATCGCCGGGTATGTGGAAGGTATCAATGAATGTTATATTGCCGGCGTTGTCGGTTCGGCCATAGTGATAGATGGTGGTGTCGCGCTCCGCCATTATGCAGACCAGGGCGCTTTCTACAGGTACACTGTTATATTCAACATGTACCCGGATCGTGCCGGCTTCGGGTACCACCCAGAACAGAGAGTCATGTACCACGGTTATTCCTTTCGGTGTAAAGGTCCTCAGTTCCATTGATGGGTCGCCCAGACAGGTCCAGCTGTTGTATTCAAGCGTATTATGGAATAACTCATAGTATTTTAATCTGCCGGCTTCAGCCGCCTTTCCCAGAGTACTGAGGCTGTCACAGAATATATTTTCAAGGGTTCCTTTTGCTAATGCACTGCGGAACTCGGCAGCGTGCATCAGTGCCGTGGTCGTTCCTAAGAAACCGACTACGCCCTTGAGTTCGGTCGGTGTGCCGGTTCTGGTCCATTCCTGGCCGATTCCGTAAACAGTCGCACAGGTCGCCGAAATTACGACCGGCAGCATCGGTCCGTTATGCATATCATAACCGTGGATTGCATTAAACGGATAGTCCCAGTTATTGAAGCCCACTCCGCGATATAATATATAGGAACAGCCGTTATTGATTGCGTTGATTACATCGACACTCGTGTTGCCGAAACTCTGTGCCAGGGAATCTATTTCAGTGAAACCGGCGCCGAGCATCAGGGTGTGGGCGTAACGTACATCAGCCCAGTAGACCGAATCCGCCGGAAAAGAGTCTTCGTCTTCATTGACGATGGTTACGCCGCCTCTGTACCAGAACGAATCGATCGCCGTCATGCATTTTTCATAACTGAGTACCTTGGCGACGATGGTCCGGGCTTCGAGTGTATCATCCACCCAGAAGCGACCGGGCAGAAGTTCATTATGGAAATCCCCTGTGACATTTGTATAATAATTATCACTTTCATAGACATACCCCTGGTAATTTATCGAGGGGAAGGGGATTTTATTCGGACTTCCGACAAGCAGGAGATATTGGGGTTTAATATCCCAGGTGTTGTAGACATCGGTGATATAATTCTTTATCTGTTCAGGGCCATTGCCGATGTCAGATAGTTTTACTATCTTTGTTTTGAGTCCTTTGGTTGTTTTCCAGCGGGCAAATGGTTTTATTTTATTGTAAAAGTCATCATGGGTGATTATCAGATAACGCGCTCCTGTTTGGGCGATGACTGATTGCCAAAGAAAGAGAAACAAGAAAAATTTCTTCATATCACCTAAACACCGTGAACTTCCGGATCAAGGTTCGATCTTGTTCCCTCAATTCCAGGAAGTAGATACCACCGGCAAGGTTGAATTCGATCTTCCATTCGATCCTGTCGGGATATCGGTTCAGGTGTTTAACAAAACCATATAATTCCCTGCCTGCGGTGTCGTAAATATGCACTTCGATATCCTGTCCCTGTCCGGACACAGCGGTGTTATAGATTACTTTGAGCCTGTCAGACGCCGGTGTCGGGAAGATTATGAATTCTTTGTTCAAACAGGCGGTGCTGTTCTTCTCCACAACACTCGTTCCATTCCAGTTCTGGCCGCCGTCCGTAGTATAGAGAATGATGTTATAACCACAGGCAATGCCGTGCAGACTGTCTGAGAAGTCGACGTCAAAGAGGGTCGTGGTCGCCGGATTATTCTGGAACACCCAGGAATCACCACTGTCGTTCGTATATATAATGGTGCCGAATCTGCCGACCGCCCATCCGTGATTTCCGACAAAGTCGACCGCCCTGAGATAATAGGTGTTTGTCGGAGGTGTGATGTTGTTCCAGGTGGCGCCTCCGTCCGTGGTCTTCAGGATGACCGCCGAGGTGTCTGTTTCATCGCCGCCGACCACAATACCGTCAAAAAGATTAAAGAAGTGAACATCCAGATAGTCCTCGTATCCTGATGTCTGATACAGTGAATCCCAGTTAATACCGCCGTCTGAAGAATGGATGATCATTCCCTGTCCTAATGAGAGTGAATCCGGGTATCCTGCAACTGCCCAGCCGTCCCATTGATTTAAGAACGAAACGCCGTAATATTCAGCACTGTACCAGGGAGTGAAATTCTGGTCCCAGAAGTTCCCGCCGTTGGTCGTCCTGCCGATTGTTCCGTCGCCGCAGGCAGCCCACCCGTAATCCTGGTTAATGAATTCGATTCTTGTGGCGTATTTGGACAGACCGATTGCCTGTGCATACCAGTCGATTCCACCGTTGTCAGTATGGAGAATTTCGCCGAGAATGCCGCAGGTCCAGGCGCTCAACTGGTCGATACAGGTTACATCAAAGAAGCGTTTTGTGGTGCTGTCCGGCGGATCCTGAGGCTGCCAGGTGGCGCCGCCGTCCGTTGTATAGAGAATCATAACCGTATCAAGGCATACGACCCAGCCGTGCAGGTTGTTCGGTGCCAGGGCGCAGCCGTGATAATTATATGCCGACACAGAAGATATTAAAATCAAGAATAATGGTATAAGATATTTCATACCGCCTCCTTTATTTAAGGTAAAAAGATAACCTTCTTTATAATTTTAGAATCTTTACCCACAAAATTCAAAAAATAGACTCCGCTGCCGCTCTTTTCGCCTGATTGATCAGTACCGTCCCAGAAGATTGAATGTGAGCCCGGAGAATAAGAATCAGGAACAGGGATGCTCTTGATGAGACGGCCGGTGATGTCGTAGATATGCACCACCATGCCCTTTGCACTCAGACCGCGGTTGAGTTTGATATTTATTTGTTTGTGGAACGGATTCGGAGATAGTGTTATTTCCAATTGGCGCAAAGATTGCGTGTCTTCTGTAATACCCGGAAATGAGTCTGGCGGGTCAGTGGTGAACTTGATCGCCCGGTTGTCTGCAAGGGGCGCGGCGGCGTCTGGATAGATATCAGCATAGGTGTACTCAAGTCCGATGGTATGTTCCCGATTTTCAATGCCGACGCTCGCATAGTTGTGCCACTGGTCGTCATTGGTTATTTCTTTATATTGAAAGAGGATTTCACCGTCGCCGGTCAGGGTGGGATAGTACTGTGGATCATAGAGAATCAGTTCAAAGGTCTGGAGCTCGGCAGGTGTGGGATTTGTCGGATCGTGGATATGCTGGACGTGTGAGTATTCAACTACATAGCGATGATTCGTAGCATCATACCAGTAACAGACATTGCCGCTTGAATCGGTTGCAGTCGGGTCCAGGTCGTCCCAGAACGGTGCAATGAGCAGGGGAGGGCCGCCTGCAGCGGGAATGTGCCAGTTGTACATATCCGCAATCCAGGTCGAATCCAGGGCGATATAGCCGTTTGAACAGATCGAGACCTTATCATACCACTGACCGTAAAATTTAAAATTGAACGGCAGGTCCAGTGTTTTTGTTTCGTCGTTTTCAAGACTGAGTGAATCACCGGGTCCGCCCAGTTCAGGGTCGATTTCGACCCAGTTATAGCTCGGAGCCTCAGGATAACCAGTATCTGTATCATCATAGGCGAAATAACCATAGTCATCAGGCCCCAGTGGTTCTGATTGGTTTATGACTCCGATGACTACTTCAAACTCTATTGTATCTTTAAAATTATTATCACCGGATAATATTTCAAAGAATTTAATTATGTGGCCCGGAGCGATTGAAGAGGCAGCACTTATCTGGAACCGATCGCTCGAATTGGTTGCCGAATCACCGGCTGCGATATTGCCGTAAGTGCCGATTGAGTCTAAAACCGTAACTCCCGGGTTGTCGGATCTGAGTATGCCGGTTATGTTGTTGCCGATTAATGCACCGCAATTCTTTATTGAGACGCTTATCTCAACTGTTTCCCCTGGTTCCAGAATTCCGTTTCCGCCGTCCAGTATTTGATGTCTTTGATAATCGAATTCAGGCGCTTTGACATCGAGCCAGAGCACAGAGTTCCAGTTTCCCTGGGATGAGGTGACAGCGAGGTTGAATTTGATTATGTGGTCGTTTCTGGTATTGGTCGAGACATCAAAGATATAAGGAGAGGCGGTCCCTGTATTACCCGGACCGATATCGCCGAAAGACTTTATCGAGTCAGAGATTGTCACATAAGGGTCAGAGGTGCTGAGTGTCGCCGAGACATTACTTGCGGTTGTGGAGTTTCCGAAATTTTTCAATGTCACCTGGAGTTCAATCGTTTCGCCGGGATTGATTTCACCGTTATTATTGCCGCCGGGGTCTGAGATCGTATGGCTTTCATAACCTACATAGACACCGGTGTTGTTGACCAGGCAGAGACCGCAGTACGGTTTGAAATTGTGTTTGGTCACCGTGATAAAGAGTGTATCCTGGGTCGCGGTTGAAAAACTGAAGGCGGCGTTGCCGTCTGCATCAGTGAACTCCACTTCTTTTACTTCGTTCCTTTTATATAAACTCACCTGGGCACCTTTGATCTTCTGGGAGGATGAGTTCATAACCTGGACCACAAAGGAATTGGTGCCTACGGGGATTACAGAGCTGTGGCTTACAATAAAGGAGTCTGGTATGTCGGTCCAGAGTTCGAGCGACGGATCGCCGAGCAGATTATAGGTGTGAAAATAGAATGACGAGCCGTGTGCCCAGGTCGTGTCCAGGGGAAAATTCAGGTACACCTCGACCTTGCCCCTGTAGAGTGCAGAACCGAGGTCATAGATATCTTCTTTTAAAATCGCCTGGTAAATACCGAAATCAAGACAGTTGTTCCAGCGGCTTGATGTGGTCGTTGCCGAGGCGCCGAAGAATGCGACTGCACCTTTGGGGGTTATGGGATTGCCCGCCCTGAGCCATTGTTCACCAAAACAGGTTGCCTGTCCGAAATTGCCGGTCCAGCAGGTGATGCTCGTGACCACAGGTAATTTCCAGCCGTTTGACAGGCCGATTACCTCGGTATTGTGAAAATTCGGATATACCCAGCCGTCCGGGTCTGCAATGCCACCCCGATAATTGACAAAGAGTACGCCCTGGTTGATCGAATTGGTGATCGGAGTGGGGCTTGAAACAGGCGGGTAAAAGACCGTGTCCACGGTATTGAAACCGTATTCGAGCAGTTTTTCCCTTACCCAGCGTTTTGTCGGGATGGGAGTGGTCATGGTATCCAGTGGATAATTGGCTGCGACCATTAATGCGCGGGTGAACCAGGATGTCGAACTCATATCAGGTGTTTTCTCATAACCGATGCTCTTCGCCGTCATGGTATTCAGTTCATTGACGGTATTCGCCGGTAATCTGCCGATGAGGAGTTCAGCAAAGAAGTCATTGCCGTCAATGAGTGAGTAGGGATAGTCAGTACGGCTGACCGGTGTTGTTGATGAATAGGGCGGAATCTGCTGTGTGTCGCCGATCAAGAGGACATATTCTAAGGTAGGGGTCCAGGTATGATAGGCATCAGCGATATAGTTTTTGATTTCAGTGGCTGAAGAGCCGGTTTCTGAAAGCTTTTTTACTGTTACGTGCCAGCCCTTTTTCTCTTTCCAGTCGGCTAAGGCGAGCACACTATCATAGAACGCATCAGGGGTGATGATGAGATAACCGCCGGGTTTTAAACCGGTTTCTTCTTCATAATTGAGGATCAATTCTTTAAAGACCCTTTTCCAGAGCATCGGCAATTCTGTCTGCGGGTCAATCGGCGTAAAATGTGCCGTGATTTCAATCGATTTTAGGTGTATCTTGTTAAATTTGTTTAAGTATTGCGGATATATGGTCACCGGATAAATTGTTGCATTTTTTGTGCTTATGCCTGTGCCGTTCCTGACCGGTTCTGTTATGTTTAAATTATGCTGTGTAATGGTTTTAACAGAGTCTCTTTCAAGGATTTTATATTCAATCTCAGGAGGAGTTTTACTCAGGATGAAACGGGTGACCGGCAGGAGTTCGGTTGGATTGTCTTCTGCAAATCTGACCTGGAATTTCACCATTGACGGATTTATGTCGGTTATAATGACCTGGGATGTTCCATAGGTGTTTATCAAAAACAAGAAGAGTATCATTCCTGCTCCTCCTGAGCAATGACCAGTCCCATATCCCGGTCTGCTATATAGATCAAGCCGTTCCTTACATAGACTGCATTGGCATATACGGTTTCAATCCTGCCGTATTCTTCAGGTGATTCAGGTGTACTGATATCCAGGATAATGACCCCTGCGTCTCCGTCGGCGATATATGCACGGTCTGCCTCGACATAGACGTCATTGGCATAATCAGGTGTATCATAGGTGCTTATTATCTCGGGAGACTCAGGCAAAGAGACATCAATGACAATTAAGCCGCCACGACCATCAGCGATATATGCATAATTATTTTTTATAAAGAGATTACGCGCATTAGAAGGCGTATCGAGCCAGGCAATGGCTGCTTCACTGTCCGGTTTTGCGAGGTTGAAGATATGCAGACCCATCTGTTCACAGGCGAGAAAGACGAGGGAGTCGCGTACAAATACACCCCTCACATTGCCGGGAGTTGAAAATCTGCGTACAAAGGTCGGATACTGGGGATAGCTTACATCTTCAACCACAAACCAGTAACCGCCTGCGGCATACACATAGAGCGAGTCGTTTGACGGTGCCGCGATATCATAACCATAATACCAGTTATCTTCTCCCACAAAGAACGGATTTTCCGGTTCTGCGATATTTATCACCCTTATTCCGCCCTGGTTATGATATACGGCGAGATATGCGAATGTATCCCTTACAGCCACGCCCACGATACTCTTTTCACTTTCATATTCTCCGACAACACGGGGATTTTCA
>DRIG01000078.1 GCA_011052815.1 candidate division WOR-3 bacterium
ATCTCAATCCTGGCGCCGAGTGTCTCAAAACCCTTGATATGAAGATCGATCGGTCTCGGACCGATGGCACAGCCGCCCGGGAAACTGACCCGTGCCCGTTTCTCACGCGCAATGAGTGCACCCAGCACATAATACGATGCCCTCATCTTCCGCACGATATCGTATGGTGCCTCAATCCTCTTTATCTTCGGGGTGTGTATCTTGAGGGTGTTACGATTGAATTCCACCCTGGCGCCGAGATATTCGATCAATTCCACCATTGTCCGGACGTCGATAAGATCAGGGATATTTTCGAGTATCACGGGTTTGTCCGTCAAAATCGAAGCGGCGATAATCGGAAGGGCAGAGTTTTTCGCTCCGGAAATATTTATTTCTCCGGAGAGTTTCTTTCCACCTTCAATAATAAAACGCTGCATTGCCATAGTAAATTATACTGATATTAGCAGTATTGTCAATCTCCTCCCCACACACCAGAAGCCGACCGTCCGTTATTCTCTGCCGAAACGTGCAGCAAGTTCGTCCAGGGAAAAACGCAACACAATAGGTCTGCCGTGGGGGCAGATATACGGATTATCACAGGCGAACAGGCGGTCGATAAGACTCTGCATTTCAGGAACCGACAACTTCTGTCCCGCCTTGATGGCGCTGCGACAGGCGATGACCTTCGCCACCTCGCTCTTTTCTTTTATCAAATTACCCAAGCCGTCGATCTCTTTAAAGAGTCCTGATATCGCATCACGGTTCACACGGGCGTCGGCCGGAAGACTATCGAGCACCACTGTCCGCGCGGAAAATTCTTTGAATTCTATCCCAAGTTCTCTAAGGATCGCCCTAGTCTTCTTGTATGCCCGATGCTCTTCAGGAGTGAGTTCGAGTGTAATGGGAAACAAGAGTCTCTGGGAACCGCCCTTGCCTTTCATTATCGCTTCATAGATTATCCTCTCATGAGCGACATGTTGATCCACGATAATAAACCCAGACTTTGTCTGGGAAAGGATATACATATTGTGAATCTGCCAGAATTCATCAGAGGCAGGCGGTCTTTCTGATACGGATTCATCTCCGCGCCCGCCTGCATAAGATATTATGGTATCCTGGACAAAACGGCGCGGGCCTTTTGAAAATTCAGGGGGTTCGGGTTGAGGAACGGTATAAGAAGCTTTTACAGACCTCGAAAAGATATGCTTCTTGATCGTCTGCTCCAGCAGATCAATGATATATCTTTCATCTCTGAACTTAACTTCGTTCTTTGCGGGATGAATATTGACGTCGACAAAAGCCGGTTCGACTTCGATGTTGAGAATAAAAGCGGGAGGGTATTTGGGTTCCTGATAAGTACGCATTATCGACCGATAGATTCTGGGATATCTGACCGGTCTTGAGTTTACATAGATATAGTTCATATGATGGGATTTGAAAAAATCGGGTCGGGAAAAATAACCGAAAATCCTGACCTTCCCGACATCCGACTCCACCTTTATCAACGACTCCACAATCTCATCAGGAAAAAAGACCTTGATCCGACCTTCGATACTGTCGGTGCCCGTCATTTCGAGTATGCTGTTGTTCGACTCTGAAAGGGCGAAACCGACACGGGGATTGATGAAGGCATAAGACCTCACAGTCTCTGAGATCAAACGGCGCTCCCACTGCGCTGATTTCAAAAATTTCAATCTCGCCGGCAGGTTAAAGAACAAGCGGGAAACCTTTATGCGGGTCCCGCGGGGACGGTGTGAATCGACCACCTTTTTTGTCTCACCGCCGACTACGACAATTTTGGTTCCCTGCTTGCTGTCTGACGTCTCGAGGGTGAAATGCGATACCTGAGCGATACTGGCAAGGGCTTCCCCCCTGAATCCATAAGTCCTGATATCTGTTATGTCTTCGACGGTCGCGATCTTGCTGGTGGCATACCGTTCAATCGCACGCAGGGCGTCATCCCGCGCCATTCCTTCTCCATCATCGTTTACCAGACACTTCTGTTTACCGCCGTCCTCGATCTCAATCTCAATGCGCCGGGCACCGGCATCCAAGGAATTCTCAATCAGCTCTTTAATGACTGAAACCGGCCTGGCGATGACCTCGCCGGCGGCGATTTTACCCCTTACTTCAGGCGGCAAAACCTTGATTTTACCCATGGAATATTCTATTGAAGATCAAGCCAAAGTCAAGAAAGCGAATCACGGATAGACCTGACATCGTCCATGATCGCCGCCCTCAGCGCTTCATCGCCGCTGAATTCTTCAATATCCCTTATCCGTTCAATAACTCTTACTGATAGACGCTTTCTGTATAGATCACCGGAAAAATCGAGGATATGGACCTCAATCAGATGTTCCCTGCAGAACATCGCTCCGAGATATATCCCGTCACTCACAACCACCCTGACTTTGTAAACACCATCAAGGGGCATCAGTTTTTTCCTGTCAACGCGTATGTTTACTGTGGGAAATCCGAGTTTAGCACCTTTTCCTTTGCCCCGAATCACGCGTCCGGAAATCGTATATTCTCTGCCGAGCAGTCGGTTGGCTGCTTTTATATTTCCGAGAAGAATAAGTTCACGGATCCGGGTACTTGAAATCGTTCCTCCATCCTTGAGACGCGGGAGAATTTTTACCGTAAACAACCCTTCAGCGAACTTTTGAAGCGCTTTTGCTGAACCGACACGTCCTTTACCGAAATGAAAGTTCTCGCCGACCACCACACAATGAGGCGAAATCTTCCTGGCAACCATTTCAACGAAATCCCGGGCATCAAGTTCGGCAAACCGCCTGGTGAATCGAAAATAGTAGATAAAATCGACGCCCAGTTCCCGGAAGATCGCTTCTTTTTCTTCTTTTAAAGTCAAGTAGATTATCGGCGCCGATTTCAGGACGAAAAAAGGCAGAGGCAGAAATGTTATGATGCCGACCTTTTTTTCACCGCCTGCCAGTCTCTTCAGCTCTTTTACAATACTTTGGTGTCCACGATGCACCCCGTCGAAACTGCCGATGGCGCAAACCGAGTTCACGGTGATACGGTCCTTTTTTTCAAGTAAAATTTTCATAATTCAATTCTTTCTCTTTTTAAAAAATTCATTCTGAAAAAGATCACCGACCTTTACGGCATCTGTAACTTTAAAATCACCGATCCTGATCCTGCGTAAAGAAAGGAGGAGCGCACCGCATCCGAGTCGTTCACCGAAATCAAAAGCAAGGGTGCGGATATAAACTCCTTTACCCACGACGGTGTTGAACTTAACCCGGGGATCTTCATAATCGATGATCGAGAATTTTTTGATGAACACCTTCCGTTTTTTCGGTCTTACCTCTATTCCCTTGCGGCTGAGCTCATACATCTTCCTGCCTTTTATCTTAAGTGCCGAATACGGAGGCGGAGTCTGGTAAACTTCACCTTCGAATTCCTCAGCCGTCTTCCGCAGTTCATCCGAAGAGGGAAAATCCACCTTCTGGATATACTTGATCGGTCTGCCGCTTATATCATAGGTATTATTCACCGCGCCGAGAAGTATCTCTCCTTCGTATTCTTTTTCACAGGATTGAAATTCATCAAATCTTTTGGTCGCCCGTCCTATAAGAATAATGAGCAGACCGCTCGCAAACGGATCAAGGGTTCCCGCATGGCCCACTTTTTTAAAAAATTTCTGGAACATACGAACAATCTGAAATGAACTGAAGCCGACCGGTTTGTCCACCAAAACAATCTTGTCATGCATAAGAGAATAAATTTATCATCTCTTCTTTTTCATTTCCCGAAGTATCGCCCTCACGATCTCTTTCTTCACCACCTTGAGGGGTTTTTTAATCCGTGCCCCTGCTGCAAGACGATGGCCGCCTCCACCGTACCGGTTCGCAAGCTTGTCGACGTCAAGCACGCCGTCACTGCGCAAACTGATCCTGGTACACCGATGTTCTTCACGCAGAAACAATGAAACCTTGACTTCAGTAATCGCCTGAAGGAATGATACGAAATTTTCCGATTCCGTCATCTTTGCACGGCTCTTTTTAAGCATCGACTGTGTGACATACATAACACCCACGCCGTTTTTTATTTCTATGGTGTCCAGAACCTTACTCAGTAATTTCGTACCGTTGAGTGTCTTTGCATTCAACTTTTTGACGAGCGGTCCGGGTTTGACCCCCAACTCAACCAATTCACTTGCGATGCGCAGGGATTCTTTAGTGGTGTTGGGATAGACGAATCCTCCGGTTTCACTGTAGATACCGCAGTAAAAAATCTCAGCCAGGGATTTATCTATCCGCACACGCAACTTCTTGAAAATATCATAAATAATCTCGCAGGCGGACGATGCGTCCTCTTTGATTATTTTGAGCATCCCGAATGCATCATTGCTTTTATGGTGGTCGATGTTTATAATCACTTTCGACTCCGGTCTTACGGCGTCAAAACCACCAGTATCGGGAAAGATTCTCGAAATACCGGCTGAATCAACCGCAATCAACAGGTCGAAATCAGGCAGTTTTCTGACAAACCGCCATCTTTTCAGAAGAAAACGATATTTTGAAGGAATCGGTGAATAACAGAACAATATCGGAACCCTTCTTTTATAATGTTTTACAAGATGGGCACAACTTAATGCGGCGGCAATGCCGTCGGCATCAGGATCGATGTGCGTGGCGACGACAATGCGCCTATTCTTCTTTATCGTCTGTACTAATCTTTTTAAATAATTCATCTATTCTTTGTCGATATTCATAACTGTTGTCGATTTTAAATTCGAGCTCGGGCACGGATCTCAGTCTGATACGATGCGCCAGAACGCTTCTAATATATCCCTTAGCCCGTTTCAGGGTCTGAAACGATTCGACCTTATCTCCGAGACTCGAAAAATAGATGACGGCGGTCTTCAAGTCAGCCGTCACTTCGACAGATGTGATTGTGATAAATCCGAGACGGGGATCTCTAATCTCCTGGGTGACGATATTGGATATTTCACGCTCGAGTACCGACGCGACTCTGTCTTTTCTCATTATATCAGCTCCACTTCGTAATTGAGCAAAGAAACGGCATGCACGCGGTCAAGAAAGTCTATCGCCTTACGCATCGTTGCATCCACAATCGTCCTGTCATTACCGCAGGTGACGAGCCCCAGCTGCGCTCTCTGCCAGAGCGACAGATCACCGTATTCACAAACCGCCACGTTATAATGCCTCTTAAGACGTTCTTTGATGCTCTTAACCACCCTTCTCTTCTCTTTTAAAGAATGGCATTCCTCAATATGGAGGTCTAATTCACACCGACCGACAAAAAATCTATCCGCCATCTGCCGCCGTGCTCTCTTCTATTTTATAAAATTGGATGGTATCACCCTTTTCGATCGTCTCGGCGTTTTCAAGACCCACCCCGCACTCATAGCCGGCAAGGACTTCCTTCACATCATCTTTGAATCTCTTCAATGAAATGACCTTTGATTTCAGGATCTCTTTTCCTTCCCGGATAACACGCGCCACTGCATTACGCGTCACTTTACCGTCCTTGATATAACAACCGGCGACCACACCGAGTTTCGGGATATTGAAGACCTCCCGAATCTCGGCTTCACCGATGAGGATCTCTTTTATCGTGGGTTCCAGCATTCCCAGCATGGCGGAACGTAAATCATCCAGTGCTTCATAAATCAATCTATATGTTCGTATCTCGACACCTTCGCGCTCTGCAGCCTCAAGTGCATTGGTGTCAGGTCCGACATGGAAACCGACACAGATCGCACCGGTGACCTCTGCAAGCAGAATATCCGATACATTTATCTTACCGACTCCTTTATGGACGATTCGGATTCCGACATCTTCCATATTCAATTCGTTCAATTTTTCATCAAGAACTTCGACCGAGCCGGCGGAATCCGCCTTGAGAATCACCTTCAATTCTTTGGTCTCACCGCTCTTGATCTTTTCCTGTAGGTCAAGAAGGGTCACCTTGGATTTCGCCCTGAGCGTACGGTTGCGGTCCAGCAACTGCCTTTGATAAGCGAGTTCCCTGGCACGTCTTTCATTATCGACCGCGAGGAAGACCTCACCGGCCTGGGGCAGACCACTGAAACCGAGCACCAGAACCGGCGTGGAAGGACCTGCTTCTTTCACCCGATTCATCTTTTCGTCGAGCAATTCCCTGACCCGTCCGAAATGCGGTCCGCAGACAAAAGGATCGCCTTTATGGAGCATTCCTTCCTGGACCAAAATCGTGGAAACATTACCCTTTCCCCGGTCGAGCCGTGCTTCAATCACAACACCCTTTGCGGCTTTCTTGACAGGAGCCTTCAATTCAAGTTCTTCAGCCTTAACAAGTATTGCATCAAGAAGATCAGGAATACCAACTCCTTTGAGCGCCGATGTCTCGACGCATATTGAGTTCCCGCCGAACTCTTCGATAACGACGTTCGCTTTTGCAAGCTGGGTCTTCACCAGATTCACATTGGCACCGGGCAGATCGATTTTATTTATGCAGACGATGATCGGTACATTTGCAGCCCGGGCATGGTCGATCGCTTCGACGGTCTGCGGCATCACACCGTCGTCTGCAGCGACGACAAGAATAACGATATCAGTGACTTGGGCGCCGCGTGCCCTCATCGCGGTAAAGGCTTCATGCCCCGGGGTGTCGAGAAAGGTTATGGTCTTATCATGATATGTGATCTGGTAGGCTGCCATACGCTGCGTGATCTTACCGTATTCTTCTTCAACGACCCGCAGTTTGGTTATGGCATCGAGTAGAGTCGTCTTTCCATGGTCGACATGTCCCATAATAGTGACCACCGGCGGTCTCGCCACTTTTTCAACGTCTGCCTGGGGCGCCAGTTGTTCCTCCACAGAGATGACCCTGACCGAATAACCGAATTCATCACAGAGCAGGGTAATCGTATCGATGTCAAGCCGCTGGTTCAAACTGACCATCAATCCCATATCCAGACATTTCTTGATCACTTCACTCGTCGGCATCTTCAATGCCTGCGAGAGCTCGGCGACGGTCATAAAATCCACCACGTCGACGACCTTTTCAGAAGGCTTCACCTCGACCTTATGAACAACATCCCGTTTATAATGTTTCTTGGTTTCTTTTTTCTCAAGTTTGGCGAGGGTTGATTTAACGGTTTCCCGTATTGCTTCTTTATCTATCTTCCTTTTCTTCTCTTTTGCTTTCGGTTTTGTATAACGCCGGGTGAACTCCTTTTTGACCCGCTTCTTTTCCTCAGAGATCTTCGCCCTGACCTTTTTGATCTCTTCTTCTGACAGAGATGACATATGACCTTTTGCTTTGATACCTATCTCATCAAGCAGTTTTATCAACGCGGCGCTCGACAGACCAAGATTTTTGGCTACATTGTAAACTTTCTTTCTCGGCATTTTATGTCACCTCTTCTTTTATTTCTTTCTTCTTCTCCTTCTTTTTATCCCCGACGGATTCTTCTTCTTTTCCTTTTTCCGGCTTTTCATCTTCTTTCTTTTCAGTCTCTTTTTCCTCTTCTTTTTCAACAATTTCTTCTTCGGCGACCTCTTCCTCGGTCTCGCCGAGATCAAATCCGAGTTTCTCTTTCAGATCCGCCACTCCGTCATCATCCAGTTTCAAAAGGAACTTCAATTCTTCAGTCGGCGCCTTAAGAACCGTCAGAACATTCGTGTACCCTTTTTCAATCATCAATTTTTTCAATTTAGACGACAAACCGTCGATATCCTCGATCTTGATTTTACTAAGTTCCTTCTCCTTCAAATCTTTTTCATACTCACTCACCTTTTTGATCTCGATCTCCACTTCACAAAGCTTTGATGCAAGATCAACATTCACCCCGTTCTTTCCTATCGCCTTGGAGTAGTCGTCATCCGGCACGACCGCCAGCACATGGCCTTCACCAAGACTTATAACCTCTTTTATCCTCGCCGGCGAAAGACTCCGCGATATCTGAAGATTCGATTCTTTACTCCACTGAATCACATCTATCCGTTCACCCGACAGTTCCTTGACAATGGATTGGATACGACTGCCGCGGTAACCAACACAGGCACCGATCGGATCGATCTTCGGATCAAGGGTCTGAACCGCAACCTTTGCCCTTACTCCCGGTTCACGAACGATTTTAATCACCTGAATCAGACCGTCTTTTATTTCAGGAATTTCATAAAACAACAGACGTTCCAAGAACTTGGGGTCGGTCCTGGAAAGGATGATCTTGGGTCCCCATTGTGCACGATCCACTCTGGACACAACCGCACGTATAGGAGAATCGAGCCGGTAGTGTTCGGTCCTCATCATCCCGTACGGAGGTATCACGGCTTCCACAGGTCCCAGATCAACAAGGACCTCATTACGGCTCACAACCTTGACTATCCCCTTTACGATCTCTCCCACTTTCTTTTCGTATTCAGCCATAATTCTGTTTCTTTCCGCTTCACTCACCCGCTGGGTCAACGTCTGCTTTACGGATTCGATTGCGGTTCTGCCCAGATCCGATATCGGTATGAGTATCCTGAAATCATCTCCGATCTTGTAGTTCACATCTTTGGCTTGAGCCTCTTCAAGCGATATCTCTTTATCAGGATCACTAACCTCTTCCACGATCTTTTTCACAATGAAGATTTTTATCTCACCGGTTGATTTGTTCACAGACACCTCGGATTCAACTCCTTTACCGAACTTTCTCTTTACACCGTTCTTCAAAGCCTCAGCAAGCGATTCTATGACATAATCGAATTTAACTCCTCTTGCCCGTGCGATTGACTTTATATTTTCTATAATTAAATTACCTTCGTTTGCCATATTCTAATTCCTCCATCACCCTGGCACTTACTATTGAAGCATATGGAATAAAGGTCTCACCCGATTCAGTGGCGATAACGGCGCCCTCTTGATTCGCATCTCTGAGATAGCCCTTCATCTTTCCATCCGCCATATTCACCTCGACAAATTTTCCCATCGCCCAACAGTAGTGTTCGGGTCTCTTCAACGGTCTCCTGACACCAGGAGAGGAAACCTCAAGGGCATATGAAAAAGGAACAATCCCACTCTCATCCAGTGCCCTTGATATTGCGGTGCTTGTCTTCTTGCAGTCGGCGACCGTAACACCGCCTTCTTTATCAATAAAGACTCGAAATTTTTTCGCCACCTCATTAAAGAGCATATCATAAAATCTATACCCCATATCATTCAACAGGTCTCTTATAATATTCGAAACCGCATCTATGGAAAAAATCTCACTCATTCAGCCTCCGATACAACATATCTCTAATCTCAACACATTTTCCTACGACATCCTTTTTCTCGACCTCAATTACATCTTTTGTCGCGCGCAGGTAGATATCAAATCTGTTGTTCTTTATTCCTTTGGGACCGATAGTGAGTCGCATCGGAATCCCGATGAGTTCCGAATCATTGAATTTTATTCCAGCGGTCACGTCGCGGTCGTCGACAAGGACCGAAAAACCGTGTTCATCAAGTTCCTGTGCAATCTGAGCAGCGAATTCCGCAACTCTTTCATCAGCGGGGTTAAGCACGACGAGATATAGTTCATATGGTGCGATCGAGATAGGCCAGGCAGTGCCGTGCTCATCGCCTCTCTGTTCACAGGCGCACGCCATAATGCGCTCCAGACCGATACCATAGCTTCCCATCACAATCGGACGCCTCTCACCGTTTTCATCCAGAAAAGAAGCACCGAGCGCCCGGGAATATTTTGTGCCGAGTTTGAAGATATGGCCCAGTTCCAGACCATTGAACAGAGAAAGCTCGCCGCCGCACTTCTCGCACCTGTCGCCTTCTTTCACCTTCCGCAAATTTAAAAACTCCTTGACCCTTATATCCCGGTCTAAATTGAGCCCCTTGATATGATAATCATTTTTATTTGCACCGGTAATCATACCCATTGCACCCTTTAATAGATCATCGGCATAGATGTCGGCGTCTTCCCTGCCTGTGGGTCCGATAAAGCCGGGTTCAGCACCGAAATACTCAACAATCTCCTCGGCGCTTGCGGGCCGATATGAAAAGCCGAATCTATTTTTGATTATATTTTCGTTGATCTCATAGTCACCACGCAGCAGAATGATGAGAGGAGCCTTTTCCGAAGCAGTGTAAAAGATTGATTTTACAAGGCGACGAACAGGAACATTCAAAAAATCGCTCACCTCTTCAACAGTCCTCTTGCCCGGAGTATGGACTTCTTCAATCGGGGTGTCCTGGAATGTAACAAATTCCCCCTTACCTTTCGCCGCCTCAAGATTCGAACGATAACCACATCCGCTGCAGGCGACGATCGTATCTTCGCCCCCTTCGACACGCGCGACGAATTCTTTGGACTCACCCGTTCCCATCAAACCACCGGAGGCATCAACGACTTCAAATTCCAGACCGCACCGTTTGAATATCCTCATATATGCTTCTTTATGAAGGTTGAAACTCCTGTCGAGCCCCTCTTCATCGCAATCCAGGCTGTATGAATCTTTCATCAGGAACTGACGGCTGCGGATCACGCCGAAACGCGGTCTGAGTTCATCACGATACTTCATCTGTATCTGAAACCATATCTGCGGCAAATCTTTATAAGAACGGATGCGCGTGCGGGCGATCTCGGCAATAATCTCTTCATGTGTCGGACACAAACAATAATCCCTTCCTTTTCTGTCCTGCAGTCGGAACATATCATCGCCATATTCTTCCCAGCGGCCTGACTCCTGCCAGATATCCTTTGGTGAAAGTGCCGGCATCAAAAGTTCCTGGGCGCCGAGCCTTTCATGCTCTTCACGGACGATCGCTTCTATCCTGCGCAGCACCCGCCAGCCCAGGGGCAGATAAATATTGATACCCGAAGCAAGCTGTTTGATAAAACCGCCCCGCAGCAGAATCCGATGACTCTTCGTTTCCGCTTCTTTGGGATCTTCGCGCAATGTCGTGATCAATGATCTCTCAATTTTCATAACATTAAATATAACACAAATTTCAAACAAAGTCAACCGCCTTTGGCGCTGATGTTAGGTAAAAGTTAAAACTGGACTATTTGGGGTATTTTTTAAAAGATAAAACTGGACTGAGTGATTTTCGTGATTATCCTCTATGAAAGGAGGATAAATGAAGCAACAACTTCATCGTCGATTTACCGATAACCATCTTAAGGTATTGTTTGATCTTTATCTCAAGAAGGCATTGAGTGCTAATGATGTTATAAGCCAATTAGGGTGTAGTCGGAGCAGGTTTTTTGATTTA
>DRIG01000079.1 GCA_011052815.1 candidate division WOR-3 bacterium
AATAAACCCCACAAGGCAGGCTTCTTGTGTCTATCCTGGCTTTTTTGCCCGTTATCTCATAGGCAATCACCTCCTTGCCTGAAACATCAAAAACCTTTAAACTTAGAGGTATAGGCATGGTGCCAACGGTTTTCTCTCTGCTCTCTGCACTGTACCCTTTGCCTAAGCTGATATTGATCAGCTTTGAAAACGGATTCGGATATACACCAAAATCTATTCCTGAAGACAAAACCCCTTCCAACTCAGATATTCCACCAGAAAGGTCCTTACGCTTGTAATAAATGGCATTCCTCGCACCTATTGAATCATCCCGAGCATCCTGCCAGAAAAGATGTAAATACCCACCACCACAGGCAAGCGCAGGGTTGGACGAACTGTTTATTGCATCAGTCAATCTTATCTCCGGACCCCAGGTCCGACCCAAATCACTACTCATTCGGTAATATATTTCAAAATTTCCATTACGCTCATCATCCCAGACCAAATGCAAATTACTCCCCTCCGCAAGAATATCTGAAGCCACCGCCCGATGCTGAATCGTTAAAGAATCAATCGGCTCCCAGGTATTCCCCGAATCCCGACTTGCCCGATAAAAGATATCACCGGTCCAGGGATAGGGCGAATACTTATAATCATACCAGACAATATGAATACCACCACTGTCATCACCATCTATTCTAGGTGTCTGACTGCCCACCGAATCAAAATAAGAAACTATCATACTATCAGGCCATGTTGAACCATTATCAGAACTTTGTTTAAACATAATCTCCTGACAATAGCGAGTAACTTGATATGTAAAATTAACTAATGGTGAAGATACGTAATGTCGAACATAACATCCATAGCCAACTATCTGCAATGGTAACCAAATATTACCACTATCAATACCCAATCTAAAAATTATATCACCAGGATCACGACCTCCAGCTAAGAATATCGTATCGTTTGACATAGCTACATCTTGATAAACTTCGCCCTGTAAAGTAGAATCAATGCTACTCCAGGTTATCCCTCCATCGGTACTTTTTTTGAACAAAGTTCCAAAATCTTCCTCACACCAAAAAACATAAATAGTTGAACCATTGCAAGCAACAACAGGCATCGTACCACTCTGCTCATCCTCCACACTCAACCGCACCGGCTCAGACCAACTCTCCCCAGCATCAGTTGAACGCATATAATAAATCTCATCATGCCCGGTATATGCCTGCCACCAGACCAAATGTATCGTATCCCCACAACACGCCGCCCTCGGATACCATCCACCACCCTGCATATAGGTCAATCGCACATCCGGACCCCAACCCACCTGGGCAGATAAAAAAGAAACAGCAAGTAAAAGGGAAAAAGTAAATGAATAAAAAGGGAAATGAATTTCCATAGAAAGAAAATTTAAAACAATATCTCTTCCCATCTTCTCCTCTCAGTTATTGTATACTGCAACGCAAAAATGTCAAGTAGATGACATGCTGACTCCTCTCCTTTTTTTCGTTTTGATTGACCCTTCTTCTCCGTCATTGCTTCGTTCCACTCAGGACAACGTCTGAGTTTGCCTTCTTTCTCTGTCATTCTGAGTGAAACGAAGAATCTTTATCAGTCATTAGTTATTGAGATTCTTCAGTCGTCTGCTTCGGGCAGACTCCGTCAGAATGACAAAAGAGCGGGCAGAGGGATGATAAAAAAGTGGAGAGGAGTCAGATAACTCAAAGGGCGGGAAACGAAAACAAAATCTTAGACGGGAGAGGTTAGAATATCTATAACTTGACAGAGGTTTAAAATTAAGGTATATTTCATCTCTGTGAAATTTTATTCACGAAGATTTAATAACAGCAGGGGGCCGAAGTGAAAGGAACGCATACGACGAAAAATGTTTTTCTGTCTCTGACGGGCTTTGTGCCTCAGAGAATACTTCTCTCAAAACTTATTGATACGAGACCCAGATTTTTTGAAGTTTTTGAGGGAGCGCTTCTTTTTGCCGATATTTCGGGCTTCACTGCAATGAGTGAAAAAATTACATCCTTAGGTAGGGAAGGTGCTGAAGAGGTTACGAGGATTATAAACGCATTTTTTGAACCGCTTATCAAGATGATCATTGAATGGGGCGGTGATATCTACCGCTTCGGCGGAGATGCGATACTTGCCTTTTTCCCGGCTCATTATAATAAGTTATCAGCCGGCTTCCGAAGTGTCTGCGCGGCGCGGCAGGCGATAGATTTTGTTCAAAAGCACAGAACAGCGAAGACGAAAGCAGGGGTTTTTAAAATAGATATGCATATCGGCATTACCAGAGGACCGATATTTTTCAAGGATTTGAAGACGGATTTTTTTCTCGGCGGAGAAGCGGCGAATAAGGTGATTGAACTTGCTGATCAGGCACAGGCAGGGGAGATTATTGTGGACGGCGGAATTAAAAAAGAAGCCGAGGGTTTGATTTTTAAAAGATTATCTTCCGAGGTTTATAGATATAAAGAGGTCGGCAGCAGATACCGAAAGATCACGGTGCCGCAGAAGACCGTGGTTGGAGGTCAGGGGTCGTTTGCTTTTTTTGAACAAAAGACGGCTGATTTAAAGAATTATGTGCCGGATTGGCTTTATAACCGCATTAAATTGAAGCCGTTCTTTGACCAGAAAGACGGAGAACACCGAAAAACAGCAGTCGTTTTCCTGCACTTTGCAGGGCTCCCTTATGATAGAGATCCACGTCTCGCTGCTTCGCAATTGAGCAATATGTATAATCTGCTTCAAAAACTTATAAAACAGTACGGGGGATGGTTGAACAAGATCGATCTTTATAAAGACAGCGCGCGATTTCTTGTCGTCTTCGGTTTTCCCACTGCATACGAAGACTATGAACATAGAGCTGTTCTCTTTGCATACGATTTTTTCAATCATCAGGAAATGAAAAAGATTGATTTGAGGATAGGAATCAATTCAGGATTCGTGTTCGCCGCGCCGGTCGGCTCTGAGATACGGCGGGAATATACGGTTATGGGGGATGCCGTAAATCTTGCCGCCCGGCTTGCCGCCCGTGCTTCGAATAATACGGTGGTGGTGAGCGAAACCGTATTTGATAGAACTTACGGCGCATTTGAATACCGGATGCTCGGCAGGAAAAAATATAAGGGTAAAAAAGGATACATTTCTGCTTATAAACTCTTGAAGAAGAGGCAGGTCGCCCAGAAGCCATTGTCCCGCTGGGTTTCAGAGAGTGAAAAACTTATCGGCAGGGATAAAGAAAGTTGGATTTTCAAAAAATTGATTCCACTGGTTCGGGAATCCAGGGGGCAGATTTTGGGGATCTCCGGTGAGGCGGGGATGGGGAAATCACGTCTTGCCGTGGAGTTCGTCAGGATGCTTGAAAAAGCAGGGTTCCGAATATTCAGCGGAGACTGTCTCTCGTATGATAAAACACTGCCTTATCATCCCTGGTTGAAGATTCTGAACGATCTGTTCGGTATTTCACCGACCGACACCCCTTCAGTTCAGAAACGGAAGATGAAGAGGCTGATTGAAAAGGTCGATAAAAAGCTCATTAAATGGCTGCCGGTGGTCGGTGAAGTGCTCGGTACAGCATTCGCCGGAACGAAGTTCACGGGATTTCTCGACGCCAGGGCGAAAAGGCAGAAATTTTTTGATATTATTTTCGAACTCTTTAAACATCAAATGCGGAGAAAACCGATATGCGTGGTCATTGAGGATTTACAATGGGCAGATACGGTTTCAAAGGAGTTGATTAATTATATCGCCAGGAACATCAGTGATAAGAAATTCTTTTTCCTTCTGATCTTCAGACCGTTGAAGAGCAAAGAAGAATTTATGGAGAAGAAATTCTATACGGAGATCTCGCTTAAAGAGCTCAGCAGAAAAGAGACCGCGGAACTGGCGGGCGGTCTGGTGAACATCAAATCGCTTCCCGAGGTCTTTAGAGAAATAATTATTAATAAATCCCAGGGGAATCCTTTTTATGTTGAGGAAATCATCAAGTCGTTTATCGAACAGGGTGTTATCTTTGAGGATAAAAACGGTAAATGGCGGTTCAGTGCAGAAGTCAAAAACATCGCCGTTCCCGATAATGTCGAGGGTGTGATACTGAATCGGATTGACCGTCTGGATATCCGCGATAAGGAACTTCTTCAGACGGCGTCGGTTCTGGGAAGGGAGTTCGACGGATTTATTCTGGAAGGGATATATTATGACAAGAGACTGTTGAAGCAGTCATTGCAAAATCTTAAACTCCTTGATTTGATAAAGGCGGAGAAAAAGAGAGGAAGGGTCAGGTATATGTTCAAGCACATCCTTACACGGGAGGTCGCTTACAGTACTCTTTCGTTTGCCAAAAAAAGAGACCTCCACAAAGCAGCCGGTGGGTTTATCGAAAAGAAGGTGAAGAAGAGGCGCGAAGAATTTATCGGCCTTCTCTCATACCATTTTTATCACGGCATGGATTATGAAAAGGCGCTGCTGTACTCTGTCGAAGCCGGAGAGAAGGCGAAGAAGGTTTATGCAAATAAGGAAGCGATTGAATTTTTCACACGGGCGATAGATTCTTATGGGAAACTTGAGGAGAAATAATAGAAGACCGGGATTACCGGTGGAGAATTTTTTTGATGTCTGAAAATTTTGAAGTGGAACTTCTGATCCGGGCGCTCAGAGGGAGATCAGAGGTCTATAATCTTATAGGCGAAAACGAAACGGCGCTTGAGGATATCAACCGTGCTCTTCTGCTTGCACATAAGAACGGTATCAACAGGAGTGAAGCAGGGTGTTTCCTTCAGTTGAGTGAAATTTACGCCTCGATCAGTAAATATAAGGAGATGAAAGACTCCGCCTGGAAGGCATTCTGTATCTTCAAAAAAGCCAGGGATAATAAAGGTGCATCCGGCAGCCTTAATAACATCGGTTATGTTTACGGCATCCTCGGTGAGTACCCGAAGGCGATTGAATATTTTCATAAATCGGCAAAACTGCAGAAAAAGATCGGTGATCACGAAGGTTATGCCGTAAGTCTTGACAACATCGGTGCTGTATACAGCAGAGCGGGTGATTATCAAAAGTCCCTTGAATACCATAATCGGGCATTGAAGATATTCAAAAAGATCGGTAACCGTGTGGATGAAGCGATCTGCCTTAATAATATCGGTTATGTGTACGACATGCTCGGTGAATTTGTGAAGGCGCTTAAATATTACAACAAATACCGGAGTTTGAGCGAAAAGACCGGTATTCTGGAAAGCCAGGCGACGAGTTTGAATAATATCGCCGGTGTCTACAGAAAATTGTGTGATTATCCCCGGGCGCTTGAATATTATACTCGCTCATTGAAGATAAGAGAAAAGATAGGTGATCGGTATTACCAGGCGTTGTGCCTCAATAATATCGGGCTGGTCTATATCATGCTGGGTAATTATCCAGAGGCTCTTCGTTTTTTCGGTGAGTCGCTGAAATTACGGAAGGAGATCAATGATCGGCTGGGAGAGGTGGAAAGTCTCTGTTCCGTCGCCACGGTTCATATTGTGCATGGAAGATTTAACGCCGCTGAAACGGCTCTTCGAGCCGCGGAAAAGATCGTCTCAAAGGTGAAGATAAATTCAGTATCAGCGGCTCTCTATGTTACTTTCGGTGAGCTGGAATTGAAGAGGTATCTGGGGCGGCACCGCGGCGCTAAGAAGCAGAAAAAGTTTTTACACCATCTGAATAAAGCGAGGCAATACAGCAGGATGGCTCTGAAGTTTACCGATAAAGCCGGGGTGAGTTTACAGCGGGCCGAAGCGTTATTATTGGCAGCACGAGTCGGGATTATGGAGCAGAAGCGGCGGGCGGTTGAAAGATTCAGGGAGTCTTTAAAGGTTTTTGAGGCAATGAAGATTCCGACCGGGGTTGCCGATGCTTATTATAAATATGCCGAGGTGCTGTATAATACCTCGGAACCAGATGCCAGAAAAGAGAGCCGGCGGTATTTTGAAAAGGCGATGAGTATTTATAAGAAGGTTAAACTATTCAAGCGAATAGAGGAGTTGAAGAAACAATTTGCGAAGTGAGTGAAAGGGTAATAAAAAAGCGGGCGCTGGCGCCCGCTTTTTTATTACAAAGTTTTTAATGTTCCAGAATACGAAGTCCCTGGACAGGTTGAAAAGCAACACGAATTTCAACTTCACCGGTATTGGTGTTTATGCTTTTGACTTCAACAAGCCCGTAATAGCCGTCATTGGTGTAGACTCCATAAGCAGCGTTTGTTGCGGTGATCTCAGAGGTGTTGTAATAACCTGATGCGGGAAGGACGGTTACGTTGTCAAAGCTTTCAGTTAATGCGTTTGTGAAACTTGAAGAATTCCAGGAACCTGACATATTCCAGGTGACCCCGGGATCAGTCTCGACGAGGTCGGGACTGATGAAGCTGTAAGAACTGCCACCATAACCGGCAGCCCAATCTGAAAAATAGAAGTCGATAAACGCCGCATTGGTCGCGTCTGCCATTGAGTAGCTGGTGGCTGAACCACTGGTTCTGTCCCAGCCGAGGCCGCTGTTTCCTGAAGCATTGATTTCAGCAAGGGTGATGTTGTCGGCGACGACCGGAGCTGTGCTTACTGAGGTGCTCGGGTCACTTTCGTCTTCGCCGATATATGCAGTGACATAATAAGAACCTGTTTCCTGGGGGTCGGTGTGGGTATACCCGGCAGTGGCGACTGTATCGATGGCCGTACCGTTGAAATAGACGATATACCCGTCAATCTCTTCGATTACCTCGTCCCAATCGAGCACGACATCTACTTCATTGGTTGCGGCGGTGACTGTCAGGTTTTCCGGTGCAGTGAGTGTGACTTCGCTTTCACATCCAATGAACAGAACGAACAAAAGGGACACAATTGAAAGAGCTAAGATTCTTTTCATTATTTCCTCCTATTTTATCTTTACTTTGGGTGGTTTACTCGGTGCCGGTGGTTTTGGAGCTGTTGTTCCACCTTTTTTATGGAATTTTTCGATGTGGTCGTTGTACAGCGTAGTTAAAGAATCAAGAGCTGTCTGGAGATTACCGAGGTCTGTCTGTAATGTCTCGACCTGTGCCTTCAACGTATCAAACTGTTCCTGCGAGACACCACCCATTCCTTCTGGCGGCTGGCAGCCTATTACTACTAAAGCAATAGCAGCAACCAGCATTATTGCGATTGTCCTCATTTTTCCTCCTTGTTTTGCTTAACGCGATGAATGGAGCATCGCTCTCATTCATTAACACCCTGCTGCTCATCTGCAGCTTTCCCCCTCCATAATCTGCAGGGGGGATGGGCCTAAGTGGAATCGAACCACTCACCTCACGCTTATCAGGCGTGCGCTCTAACCAACTGAGCTATAGGCCCTCCTGATTAAAGATTAGAAATTATAGTCATTCAAGCGAATTTGTCAATAGCCTTTTAAAATAGGTGTTTTTGAGCCTGGTGACCAACTGCAGTCTTTCTTTTTCGTTCTTCTCAATAGCTGTTTTCCGGGCGTTGTAGATGGAGCCGAAGTAAAAACGGTTGAATAAAAGATTGAATATCAATATTGCATCGATGTACTTCTTTTTCTTTACGGCGTTGTAAATAAGATAAACAGAACCGCCGGTCAGAAGAAAGTCCTTTATACCGAGCTTTACATCACCGGCATATACTTCACCGGCACCGGGACAGAAGAATGAGAGGAGGGCGGCGGTTCTCTGCGAAGTTTTCGGTTTCCTTATAAACTCATCAATCTCTTCGGCGATTTTATAATCACCGCCTGCTGTAAAAGAATTGCGGGCACTTACCAGTCTGCCGTCAAGCAGATAACTTAAACCGAGTAATCTTTCTTCGTCGGTTTTGAGCAACAGCTTACTTGCTTCATAAAAATTTCCCGCATTCAGATAACACTTCGCTATTTTGACCAGGGCTTCTGGTTCCATCTCCGGGAATTCATCGACTATTCTTTTCATCTCATAGAGCCCTTTTGTTTTATCGATTTTCAGTAATGAGTTTGCGTAATTTATTCTTTTCTTTATATTTGAAGAGAAATCCGGATAAAAAAAGAAGATTCTTTTATACTCGATGTATGCAGTTTCATAATAATTATTCGCATATAAAGAGTCCGCGAGTGAAAACTGAGAGAATAAAAGGATGCAGATGATCACTTTTCTTTATCCGATTCTTCTTTTTCTTTGGCCAAAGCTTCAATGCTCCAGAGATATTTTTCGTTCTGGTAATAATTATAATTGCGCACCGCATTGATTCCTCCGTAGATGTTCGCCATATAAAAGAGGACCGCGGTGCCGAGCGAAACACCGAATTTCAGCTCTTCTTTCTGGGAGTGATAATAATATGACAGACCCGTTGCGGCGCCGACAATCAAAAGAGAAAAGAATCCGTCACCGATTCTTCCGCAGTAAAAATGGCCGCCTCCGGGCAGTAAAGAGAAGATCGCGCCCAATATCGGTTTTTTGTAATGAGGAAGATTCCCGGGTAATTTCAGATAATTACCGGCTTCCTGAAAGCGGAATTCATTTGCGTATGTCAGGCCAGTGAGTTCTTTTGCTCTTTCTTTATACGGGAGCCCCGCGAGGTTGAGATAATAGCGGGATGAATCATATATCCCAGCCCGAAAAAATATTTCACCTTTTATGAAATTCCTGCGGCCGGTGTTTTTGATTGAATTCGATTCTTTTACGGCTTCATCATATCTTTTCAGTTGAACAAGACAGTCGATTATTCTTTCATAAGTAATTTCCGGGATGGAGTCGGCAAGAAAGAGGTAACGCCGGTATTCATTGAGTGCCGCAGAATAATCTTTTTCTTCATAGAGGAAATCGGCGAACCGCACTATTTTGTCGGGTGCAAACAACTCTGTCTGGGAAAAGAGAAAAAGAACAATCAGCGGCATAAGACAATTATTTGAACTTTATGTTCACTCCTTCTCAGGGCGGCGTCGTTTTCTTGATTTTCCGAAGATGTAATTATTCTCTACGGGATCGTAGATCTTATTGTTTTTTATCCCGGCATAATAGGTGTTGAAATGTTCAAACGCCCAGTGATTACAGCGCATAAGTCGATCCGCCGCCATTAAAGAGCCCCATATCGGACCATACTTCTGAACCGCCTTTTTGGCGAAACGTGAACAGGAGGGGGTAAAATTGCAGACATCCCCCTGGGATGTTGAGACAATTTTCTGGTAGGTCTCGAGCCCGGTCTTTATGATGATCTTCAGCGGATTGGTTTCGTATTCGGGGCGGTTCAGAAGCAGGAAGCCAAGAAGTATGCAGGTGGAGGTCATTTTGCTATTTCCACGACCCTTTTTTCCCTTATGAGCGTCACCTTTATCTGGCCGGGATACTGGGTCTCTTTTTCTATCCGTCGGGCGACTTCCTGAGCAAGACTTTCCGCTTCCAGATCAGATATTTTTTCCGGCTGAACCATCACCCTTATTTCTCTTCCCGCCTGGATTG
>DRIG01000080.1 GCA_011052815.1 candidate division WOR-3 bacterium
AAGGGAGATTCAAATTTAGTTAAATATACATATTGGGATGGAACTGATTGGATATTTATGGAAATTGATGAGGGGTGGAGTGAGCACGGTTCATTATGGCTTGGTCTTAACGATCTTGATTATCCGGTTATTGGTTATTGCAAATGGCCGGCATTATATTGTGCTTATTATGATGGTAGTTTCTGGCATAATGAGTTTACGGGTGATGCGGGTTCCTGGGAGATTCGGCTCTGTCTTGATAGCTTTGGTTTACCCCATATTGTCTATGTTGATCAGATGGGTCAGCGACCGGAATACTGTTATCGTGATTCTTTAACCTGGTATTTATGTGGATATATTGAGCCTGACCCTGATGCTATGACCTACCGTTCAGTCTCTTTCTGTTTAGATGGAAATGATAATCCTTATGTTGCGTATATGACTTCTGGACCTGGTAACTGTTATCGGCTGAAGTATGCCAAGGGCACATTTACCGGGATAGCTGAGAATAAAAAGAGCAATCCAAAACCGAAAGAATATCGGTTGCGGGTTTATCCGGATATTATTTCTTGTTATTTGAATATTGAGTACACTTTACTGATGAAGGGTAAGATTGAGCTTGCACTTTATGATATTGCAGGGATCAGGGTCAAGATGATTGAGCAGGGTTTTTATCTGCCTGGTGATTATCAGAAAATGGTTGAAATCGGCAATTTAGCCGGTGGTGTCTATTTTATTGTGCTTAAACAGAATGATAAACAGGTGAGTGAAAAATTCCTGCTTATAAGATAATAAAAATATGCCGGCGCTGTTTCTTTGTTGAAAGTTGAGGATGTTATGAAGATAGCTGGTCAGATTTTCTCTGACTCCATCTCCTTGTTCTGCCATTCCTTCGTTTCACTCAGGACAGCGTCTGAGCACATTCACTCTGTTCAGTGTGAACTCCGTGAAGAATCTCAATAACTAAATGTTTTCGATATTCTGTTTTTCTTCCTTTAGAAAAGAAGGAAGGATGGGAAAATAGAGATTCTTCATCCACCCGCCAAAAAGAACGGCAGACGGACTCAGAATAACGGGGAAAAGGAGGGTTTTTAATCAAAAAGAAAAAAATGGAGAGGAGTCAGCTGTCTTAGAGGTACACAAAAGAATTATTTTTTCTTGAAGAAACCGAAGAGTCCACCGCCTTCTTTCTTGTCTTCTTTTTTCTCCGGTTCTGCCGCAGGAGGCGTCTCAGTCGGTGGCTCGGTCTTCTTTGCAATCTTGACCAGACCCGAAGATATCAGCCCGTAGAGAATCCGGGCGGTCTCGAATTCAGAGAGGTTCGCTTTGGCGGCGATATCCTTTATCGCCCTGGTGCCGTCGACAAACGAGAGTACTTTCCACTCTTCCGGCTTCAAGTGGATCTTTTCGACTCCGGCATCAGGGACTTCGACGATCTTTACGATCACATCAAAGGAAGGAATTAATTTCTGAATTTTATTCATTTCGTCGATACGGCGGGCTGCTTCGAGAATGACCTGCTGGATCGGTAGGTCGACGGTATGCTCGAGGGTCTCTTCACTGGGATTAAATATAAAACGTCCGCTTTTCCAGCTCAGGATGACGTCGATCGCTCCTTCTCCCTGGATGGAATTTGTTTTTGCATGAATCACCATACCGTTTTTAAAATATACGATGCCCACATCATCGGTTGTTTGAATCCTCAAACCACCGTCTTTTTGCCCCAGCTGAATCAGTTGAAAGACATCGGTTAATTCAAAATCTTCTAAATTCCCCTGTAACGCCATTATTCTTTATATACCCCCATATTTTGAAATTTCCGTATTCTTAATTCAATCAACTTATTTGCAGGGATCTTTACGAGTTCATTCATATTCCGAACAAGAGCTTCTTTGATGTTTTCCGCACTCGTGGCGAAGTCCATATGGGCGCCGCCGATCGGCTCAGGAACAATCTCATCGATAATCCCGAATTTTTTAAGATCCGGGGCGGTCAATTTCAAAGATTCCGCCGCCTCTTTGTTCTTTGAGGAATCACGCCATAAGATCGAGGCGCATCCCTCTGGTGAGATCACTGAATAGATGGCGTTTTCACACATCAATATACGGTCGCCCACGGCGATCGCCAGAGCTCCTCCTGAACCGCCTTCTCCGAGAATGAGAACTATTATGGGCACTGGTAATGTAGCTGTTTCAAAGAGGTTTGTGGCGATTGATTCTGCCTGACCCCGTTCTTCTGCCTGGGCGCCTGGATAAGCACCGGGTGTATCGACCATTGTTATCACGGGCATATTGAACTTCGCCGCCATCTTCATGATTCTTAGGGCTTTTCGATATCCTTCAGGGTGAGGCATGCCGAAATTTCGTTTTATCTTTTCTTTTGTATCACGACCTTTTTGATGCGCCACGATCGCGATATTATACTTATCCAATTTCGCGATTCCAGCCACAATCGCCCAATCATCTCCAAAACGCCGGTCTCCGTGCAACTCGATGAAGTCTTCAGTAATCAAGGGGATGATATCAAGGGGATACGGCCTGCGGGGATGGCGTGCCAGCTGCACCCTCTGCCAGCGGGTCAGGTTGGAATAGATTCTCTTCTTCAGTTTTTCAGCCTGGGCCTTGAGGCGTTCTATCTCTTCTTCAACGCCGCTTAATCCTTTAAGTTCTTCAATCTTTTTTTCAAGATCGACGATGGGCCTTTCAAAATCCAGCCAGAGTCCGTTCATCAGAATTCAAACCCGATACCAAAGGTACTGATCATACCGAGATTTTTGGGATAAAGTGAGCCTGCATATCTGAAAGCCAATCCGCCGGTCTTTAAAGTGACGCCGAACCCCGGATAGAAACTCTCGCGGTATTGAGCGGCGAGATCAAAGACCATCATACTATATACCGGTACCCGGATGCCGATGCCGAATTCGAAGATGCCGTTGTTTACCAAATAATGAACGTCTGTGCTTACACTCAATTTTTTTAAGTCGTAAAAACCACCCATACTCAGACGGGCGGGAAGATTCACTTCTTCATTATTAAGGGAAATCTTTGTGCCGCAGTTCGACGCTCCGAAAGTAACTCCATATGGTGTCTTGAAATACGAAAATCCGATATCAAAGGCAAGGGCGTGGTCTGAGTAGATATAGATACTTTCTGAAATATATTTTATACTTATCCCGACATTACCGTTTTCTGATACGGCTATTTTGCTGCTCAGGATCATTGAAAAGTCATTGGCAGTATAATAGACCAGTGAATCCTCTGAGGGATAATTGGGATGCCATTCAATATCTCCGTAATCGAAATTGATGAATGCCAGGCCGAAATCGATTGATTTTATTTTTTTGCTTAATGCCAGGGATACACTCTGCATCGAGAGGTAAAAACGA
>DRIG01000081.1 GCA_011052815.1 candidate division WOR-3 bacterium
AATACCGACCGGCAATATCTTGATTGACCGTTTACTCAATGCTCAGATCACCTATATTAGTACGAAACAGTATGAAGATCATCGGACTGAGATTATGAATAGGCTGGCACAAAAATTAGCGCGCAAAGGGGAAAAAGCATATATTGTTCCAGAAGGCGGTTCGAATGAGATCGGTGCCTTAGGTTATCTTAATTGTATGCGGGAGATGGCGGGATTTATAAAAAAAGAAAAAATTAATGCAGTGTATTGTGCAGTTGGTTCAGGAGGAACATACGCAGGATTGTTATTGGGTAAGAAACTGTTGAAAGTGGATGTGGATTTGAATGGAGTAATTATTTGTGACACAGTACCATATTTTACCGAAAAGATTCTTAATATCTGCGAGCGGGCGATATCCCGATTTAATATGAAGATCAAGATCGAACAAAACGATATAAATTTAATCGATGGCTATGTTGGCCAGGGATATGCAATTCCATATCAAGAAGAGGTGGAGATAATAAAAAGGGTCGCGAAGACCGGTATTATCCTTGAACCGGTGTATACAGGTAAGACCTTCTATGGTATGCTCCAGCAGTTGAAAGTGAAGAAATACAAAAAAGTTATTTTCATCCATACCGGTGGACTCTTCAGTATATTCGCATTTAATAAAATACTATTCTCCTACAGAAATTAACATTTCCACCTGGCGATTCTATACGTAGATTGTATTTGATTTTATTGAGTAACGTTCACATACATTGGGCGCATATTGTTTTTTTCTTTTCTAATTCAATTCACAACGGCGAAAAGAATACTACATAAAATACTACTTATATATATAAAAACAATCATTGCAACGTTAATTAACTATTGACATTACAAAATTTTTGAATTATAATGAATGGAATTTTTCTTAATTTTTTAACAATCAAATTAAAGGAGAGTAATATGGCAAAAGTAGCATTGGTTTGTAATGGTTCAGAAAATAAAAACATAATACCAACATTGGTATTAGGTTCTGCGGCTGCCGCTGCCGGTGATACAGTCTACATTTTCTTTACACCGGGGGCTGCAGATCTTATGAAACCGGGGGTGATTGAGAATCTGAAAGCGAAGGGCTATCCTGATGCAATAGAACTCTGGAACGGCATTAAAAATCTTGGTGGGAAGTTTTATCTCTGTGAATTGGTTCTTGAAGCTAAAGGCGTAAAGAAAGAGGAACTTCGGGATGATGTCGAGCTCGTTGGTGCTACTACATTTATGGCAGATATTCAGGGTGCACAGATAACATTTGCATTCTAAGGAGTAAAAAATGGCAGTTCATAAACTTGAACTTTTAGGTTTGAAGTGCCCTCAGCCCGTTTTGAAGATCGCGACTGAGGCACCAAAGCTTCAACCCGGTGATGTGCTCGAGGTGCTGGCCGATTGTCCCTCATTTCCCAGGGATGTTGAGGCCTGGTGTAAGAAGACCGGAAAGACTCTACTTTTCTGTCGTGATGAGGGCGGGAAATATAATGCCCAAATTCAATTCTAATAGGGAAGATGGACCATACTTTTGAACCGAATATTATCGGTTTTCTCTGCAACTGGTGTTCGTATGCTGCCGCTGATTTGGCGGGAAGTAATAAGTTGGAAGTCCCATCAAATCTTACGACAATCCGGGTGATGTGTTCAAGCCGTGTTGACCCCATCTTTATCCTGAATGCCTATCTTCGGGGTGTTGATGGGGTCATAATTGCAGGTTGTCATCCGGGCGATTGTCATTATCAGACGGGAAACTACTACACCCGGAGAAGATTTGCACTCCTCAGTAAAATTCTGAAGACTTTTGATCTTGATCCCCATCGATTTCGACTATCCTGGATCTCAGCGTCAGAGGGACAGCGTTTTTCTCAGGTGACCAAGGAGTTTGCCGAATCGATTCAGAAGGCGGGGCCAAACCCATTGAAGAAAAAATCCTTTCTTGAATAATGAAAGAAAAAAATATTCTGGTGATCGGTGCAGGTCTGGCCGGAATTGAGGCCAGCCTTTTATGTGCCCGTGCCGGGCGCAAGGTCTACCTTGTAGAAAAGGAGTCCTATTTCGGTGGTTCTGCAATTAAATCAGAAGAGGTCTTTCCCCAGATGGAATGTGCTACTTGTATGCTTGCACCGAAACAGTCTGAAGTCTTAGAAGATAAGAATATCGAACTATTAACCTTGAGTGAAGTGAAAGAGATCAAAGGTGAACCGGGTAATTTCCAGGTGAAGATTTTGAAGAAGGCAAGGTATGTAAGTGTGGTCAATTGTATCGGTTGCGGGGCATGTTTTGAACCCTGTCCAGTCAGTCTCGACAATGAGTTTGAAGAAAGATTATCCAAGCGAAAGGCGATCTATCTTGCCTGTGCCGGAGCACTGCCCAATGTTCCTGCAATTGATATGGAAAACTGCCTGCGGGCAAAGGGTGAAGATTGTCAGGCCTGTAAAGAGGCCTGTATGTTCGATGCCATCATCTATGATGATAAGGACGAAGAACTCTCGATATCGGTCGGGTCGATCATTATCGCCACCGGATTCAGGCTGTCCGATTCGGAAAAATTCTCTGATTTGGGTTATAAAAAATTTAAGAATGTATTTTCAGCCTTTGAATTTGAAAGACTCAGGGCATCAAATGGACCCACTGCAGGAGAGATCCTGACCCGCGATGGTAAACCACCAAAATCGATTGCATTCATCCACTGTGTCGGCCGAGAAGAAAAGGGCTACTGCTCTCAGATCTGTTGTCTATATCTGACGAAATTCGCCCGTTACGCCCTGGATAAAATACCCGGGGTAAAGGTGTATCAGTTCTATAAAGAACTTTCTATTCCGGGTAAGGGGAATCAGAAATTCTTCCAGGAAATAAAGGAAAAGGGAATAAATCTGATACGGACGAAAAAAGTATCTATCTCCGAGAACGAAAATGGGTTACACCTCACCTATGAAGATAATAAAGCGGTTGATGTTGATATGGTGGTTTTGGCACCTCCGGTTGAGCCGCATCCCGGGACCAAAGAGATTGCGCGGTTACTCAATCTGGAGCAGGAACAATTCGGATTTTTTAAAACCACTGAATTCAATCCAATAGAATCGAATCGCCCCGGAATCTTTATCGCCGGTTGTGCCCAGGGACCCAACTTTATGCAGGATGTAATTCTTCAGGCCCAGGCTGCGGCCGGTGCCGCACTCCATCTCACCGGGAGCTAAAATGTCAAGAATAGGTCTTTTCTTATGTGAATGTGGACCCAATATTGCCGAGGCAATAGATTTAGATAAGATTGCCGAGTATATACATCAGGAAAAGAAAGTTGCCGGGATCGAGCGGCACCGACTGCTCTGTTCAGAAGAGGGCAAAAAATTTCTTGCTGAATCGATTAAACAGAATCAATTTGATCATATTGTGATTGCCGCCTGTTCCCCGAAACAACACGAATCAACTTTTATGCAGGTTCTGTCCCAAACTGGATTGAATCCATACCTCTTACAACTGGTGAATATACGGGAGCAGTGTGCCTGGACGATCCCGGATAAAGAGGCAGCCACGAAAAAGGCCCTTCGTCTGATTCGTGCCGCAATCAATCGGGTGAGGTTTCACAGTGAATTGCAGGAGAAGGAGATTGAAGCTAACCCCGATGTTGTGGTCATCGGTGCAGGTATGACCGGGATTGAAACCGCACTCAGTCTTGCCCAGCAAGATAGAATTGTTTATCTAATCGATAAAGATAAGCTCGGAGGTATGCTCAAGAATCTAAAACGGCTCTTTCCAGGTATGCTGGATCCCCAGAGGTTTCTTCAGGAAAAGATTGCCGAGCTCAATAACCAGCCCCAGATCAGGGTTTTCGAAGATAGTCAGGTCAAAGAAATCCTCGGTTTCTTCGGCAATTTTATCGTGACGATAGTCAATAAAGAAAAAGAAATCAACTTAAAGGCTGGTTCCGTAGTTCTGGGGATTGGTGCGCAGGAATTTGTTCCCGAAGGGCTGGACCAATTCGGCTATGGACTGAAGAATGTCTACACCGCACTCCAATTTGAAAAAGAGGGACTGACAAAAATTCCAAATGAATCAAAAACCCTCGCAATAATCCACTGTGTGGGCCGGGAAAAACTGGGTTACTGTTCAAAATTTTGCTGTGTCAATTCAATGAAACTTGCCCGTTTGATAAAAGAGAAGAGACCGGATATCAAGGTTATTCAGTTCTATCAGGAATTGTGCCTGCCAGGGAAGGAATATGATAAATTTTATAGAGAGACCAGGGAAAAAGGTATTGAGTTCATCCGATTTGATAAAATTGGTGTTGGCAAAAATGGGAATCAACTGGAACTCAAGTACGGGTCAGGGGATGGAACAGAAAAGCATCTGAATGTCGATATCGTGATTCTCGCGACCGGCTTGATACCGAATCCAGAGACTAAAGATTTCGCTCAAATGTTGAATATCGCAGTGGATGATTATGGATTCTTTAAAGAGGAACATATTAAGTTGAGCCCGGTTTCAACCCTGACCGATGGAATATTTATCGCCGGGACCTGCCAGGGACCAAAGGATATTAAAGAATCGATACTACAGGCAAAGGCAGCCTCGGGACGAATACTTTCTGCATTGATTCCAGGAAGAAAATTACCGATCGAGGCGAAGGCATCAGAAATCTCTGATTCCCTCTGTATGGGTTGTGGGGTCTGTGTCCAGGTCTGTGCCTACGGTGCAGTATCCATCGACGAACGTAAGCATATCTCAGTTGTGAACGAAGTTTTATGTCGTGGTTGTGGAAATTGTGCCGCATCCTGCCCATCAGGTGCAGCAAGCCACCGCCACTTTACGAATCAACAACTTTATTATGAAGCAAGAGAGATACTTAGATGAAGGGAAAAATTATAAAAAACTCAGATAATATAAATACTAAAATAAGAGAAATTCTTGAGTCTCTGATTTCAAAACAGATTTTCAATGCAATCTTCGTGCCGGTGAGAGTTCCTACCGGTGAATCATTTACATATCTATTGATAAAAGATAAAAATGTTCTTAAGGACTGCATCCCGCTTCCTCCAATAATGTCGGTTCAGGGTGCCAGGGCATTTAGGGATCTCACTCGACTCGGAAGATTGGGGCTTAAGATATTATGTGTTATGAGACCCTGTGAAATAAGGGCGATGATTGAACTATCAAAGTTGAGGCAGGTAACACTCGAAGATGTCTCATTCTTGAGCCTTGACTGCCCGGGTGTATATCAAACAGCAGATTATATTATCGAACCGGAAAAATACGACAAATCGTTCTCTTCGCTCCTTGAAAAGTGGGAACCTGAGGGGCTCCGTCCAAACTGTCGGGTCTGCAACCATTTCAGTAACCAGGAAATTAATTCAGACCTCCATATCGGATTCTATGACCGATCTCTTGTCATCGTTCCCTTAACTAAAAAGGGAGAAGAAATCTTTACATCGCTCGGTTTTGAATCGACTGACGACCTCGCGGATTGGGAAAATCGAAAAAACGAACTCTTAAGGAGAAAGGAAGAGATTCGAAATAAGACATTTACAGAACTTCACAACCGAACAAGGGGGATTGAAGGTCTTGAAACTTTTTTTAAAGGGTGTATAAACTGCCATAACTGTATGAGGGTATGCCCGATCTGTTACTGCCGTCAGTGCTTCTTTGAGTCCACGGATCAGCTGAAGCGCGAATTTGAGGACTATCTCATAAGGACAGAAAAAAAAGGTGGGATTAGATTCCCGGTTGACCGCATGTTATTCCACCTGGGAAGAATGAACCATATGTCCCTTTCCTGTGTGGGGTGCGGTGTTTGTGAGGACGGTTGTCCTATGGATATTCCAGTGGGTCAGATATTCAATTTCGTCGGAGATGAAGTGCAAAAGATGTTTGGATATCTACCAGGAGGAGATAAAGATGAACCGATTCCGGTGCTTACTTATAAAGAAGATGAATTCCATGAATATGAGGACGCCCAGGAGACGAAATGAAGGCATTGAAGATTTCAAAATCTCCCGATGATGCAATAAAAGATCTTTTATCATCGCTATTTGAGAAGCAAAAAATCAAGGGTGTATTCAGTCTCTGCTATGACCAGGATTATTTTTATGGATTTGTAACCGACAAAAATCTCCTCAATAAACTTACACCGACCGCACCGGTTATGCCGGCAAATGGAGGCAAGATGCTTTCCCGACTCACCATGCTCGAACCGATTCAGACACCTATTGTGGTTGTGCTCAGACCATGTGAACTCAGGGCATTGTATGAATTGGTCAAGTTGGAGCAGGCGAATATTGAAAATCTGATATTTATCAGTTTTATCTGTCCAGGTGTTCTTTCGCTTAAAGAAATAAAGGGTAATATTGAAGAAAAGGTTGCCAATGTAAATCAGAAACAGGGCTTACGCGAATGCTGTCGGTTCTGTGAGAATTTTGTTCCGGAAAATGCCGACCTTATTCTTCCCATTATCGATGGAGAAAACAATAATAAAACTACTATCTTCATAAAAACAGAACGGGGTGAGGAATTACTCCAAGGTATTGAAAACAACCTCGTTGAAGAAGATTTCGATTCTGCCACATTATCTTCTATAAGAGAAGAAAGAACACGATATAAAGAGAAGACCTGGCAGAATATAAAAACAGAAAACTTCGGGATACCCGGCTTGATTGATATCTTTGGTCGCTGTATAAACTGCCACGCCTGTGGTCGAGCCTGTCCAATCTGCTACTGTAACCTTTGTTACTTTGATTCTGCGAGTAATGATACGGGTCCCAGAGTTTACGAAGAAGAACTCGAGAGAAGGGGGGCATTGAGATTACCTTCAGGTACTATCTTTTATCATATCGGACGGATGATCCATATAAGTTTGAGCTGTGTGGGATGTGGAATGTGTTCGGATGTTTGTCCAATATCAATTCCTGTAGGTACTGTTTTTACAAAGATTGCTGAAGCAACCCAGGGACTTTTCAATTATGTGCCGGGTCGAGACCTCGAAGAGAAAATTCCGATTTCGACCTTCAAAATTAAAGAATTCGATGAATTGGGAGAGGCATAATGGAAGAGAAAGAGTTTTTACCTCGTATCATTGGATTCCTCTGCAAGTGGTGTTCCTATGCGGGAGCCGACCTTGCAGGAGTCTCAAGACTGAAGATGCCGGCGACTTTGATTCCAATCCGGGTAATGTGCTCCAGTCGGGTTGATCCGCTCTTTATCCTCGCCGCTCTGCTCAGGGGAGCCGATGCGGTGCTTGTAGCAGGATGCCATCCTGGTGATTGTCATTACCAGACCGGCAACTACTATACCCGAAGAAGGATTGCACTTCTCGAAAAGATTTTCGACCAATTGGGCATTGAGACTGACCGTTTGCGGCTTGCTTGGATTTCTGCGTCTGAAGGCAGCCGTTTCCGGGATGTGATTACCAAATTCACCCAACAGATTAAAGAAAAAGGGCCGAATCCTATAAAGAAAGAGATATTTTTGTAAACGGAATAGTCGGTAAAATCCTTAAATCCTCCTAAAAGTGTAAGCGAGATGTGTTCACGCTTGCAATTTCCAATTGACAGCTTGGAAATAGTCTGTATAATTACGGGGAGAAAAAGAAAGTAAGATTATTAAAAAAGGGAATAGAATAAAGGACGAGGTTTAGAATATGGCGGTTGAGGAGACTGCAAAATACCTGCCGTGAAAATTGAGATTGGGAAAAACGAGATACTTGGGTATAAGAGCAGCAAAACGACAGAAATTTATACTCATGTCAGCAAGGCAAGCTTGACAAGCATAAAAAATCCTCTTGATTCAATTTTCAAGAGGGAAGAGGTATGAATGCGTCCGGAAGTATGTATATTTGCAATATTGCGTATATACCCCCAAATTGGAAGGATATCCGCATTGCAGATATAAACGAATTATATGAAATGGCGGCAGAATGCTCATAATGAGAGATGGAGGAGATAAACTATGATTAGAATAATATTTTCGTTTGTCATATTCCTTCACGGATTAATCCATCTGTTTGGATTCGTGAAGGAATGGAAGTTAACTCGGGTAAAACAACTACCAGGAGAAACACTTATTTCTTTATCGGGCGGTTTATCTAAAATGGTAGGAATAGTCTGGTTGACTGCCTGTTTACTTTCCATTCTTTCTGGAGTAGCATACTTGGCGAGAAAAGAATGGTGGTGGATGGTTGCAGTTATTGTAATTGTTGTTTCTCAAATCCTGATTATCATTTACTGGAAAGATGCAAAGTTTGGAACTATTGCCAATTTCATAATACTTATTGCCTGTGTTCTTTCATATGGAAGCTGGAGCTTTGACAGAATAGTAAACGATGAACTCAAATCATTCCTCCCGGAAAAGGAAATAGAGAAAAGAATAGTAACTGCAGAAACGGTTGATGAGCTTCCACCCGTGGTGCAGAGGTGGCTTAAGCGTTCTAATATTATAGGAAAAGAGGAAATTCATACCGTTCACTTAAGGCAGAAGGGCGAGATGAGAATTAAACCAGAGAGCAACTGGATGTCCGTGGACGCAGAACAATATACTCTCACAAATCCTCCCGGCTTTATATGGATAGCAGATGTTAAGGCTGCTCCATTTTTGCATCTTTCTGGGAGGGACAAATACGAAGAAGGAAGAGGTCACATGCTCATCAAATTGTTTTCTCTCATTCCCGTTGTTAATGCAAAAGGAAAAGAGATAGACCAAGGGGCTTTGTTGAGGTATCTGGGTGAAATTGTGTGGCATCCTTCATCAGCGTTGAGCGATTATATCTCTTGGGAAGAAATAAATTCAACAGCAGCAAAGGCTACGATGAGCTATGGGGGAGTAACAGCTTCAGGCACATTCAAATTTGATGAGAACGGAGACTTTGTGAGCTTCGAGGCAGATCGCTATTACTATCGTAAAGAAGGCTCAACTCTGGAAAGATGGGTTATTACAGCTAAGAAGAATTACAAGGAATTCGAAGGTATCAGGGTGCCGGCAACTCTCTCTGTAACATGGAAGCTTGAAACAGGGGATTTTATATGGTATAAATTGGAGATAAGAGAAATAAATTATAACATACAAAGAAAGGAGACAAAGTGATGAGCATGCCCGAAAATATAGTACAAATTCTTAAATACGCCTCTCTCGCTCCCAGTTCGCATAATACGCAACCATGGAGAGTTAAGATCATTTCAGAGTCTGGGTTGGTAATCCAGTCCGATTCGACAAGATGGATACCAAAAGTTGATCCTGATAATCGAGAGCTTTTGCTTTCGATAGGTATTTTTTGGGAAAACTTAGTTCAATCTTGTCTCGCATTTGGATTTGAGGCTCAAACAGAAGTCCTGGCAACTAATCCTAAAGATATAGATATTCTGAAGGTGAAATTAGTAAGATGCCCCCCACTGAAAGACAATTGTCTGGAGCTGATGGAAATGAGAGTAACTAATAGGAAACCTTATGAGAATAGAGATTTGGATCCTTTGCACATAAAGGAACTCAAAAAACTTTTGCCCCATCACCTTACCTATTTTCCAAGAGAGAGTAAAGAAGGTGAATGGATTACGAAGAGCACAATAGAAGCAAGTAAAAAACAGGCGTTTGATGACGAAAAACAGAAAGAACTGTCAGAGTGGCTGAGATTTTCACGCTCTGAAGTCAAAAAAAGAAAGGACGGTCTTACACCAGAGATGCTCGGAATGTCAGGCATGGCAAAGTTTTTCTGGTATACATTTATGAGCAGAAAGAGTGCTCTCTCTGGATCTTTCCGCAATAAAGGTGTGGAGAACATCAAAAATCAAGCAAATAATTGTGCTGGCTTCATAGTAATAACCAGTGACGATGTATCAGTTTCGTCTTTACTTCATGCTGGAAGAGAATTTGAGAGTTTGGCACTGAAATGCACAGAGCTCAGAATCGCCGTTCATCCTATGTCACAGTTGATCGAGGAGTTGCCATGGAAGGAGCAAATTGGAGAATCACTTGGTCTTAAAAAACCCGTTCAATTCGTTTTGCGTGTTGGCTATTCAAAGTTTCAACCTAAGCCAAGTGTTCGGAGACCCATTGAGGAATTTACAGTCATAAGATGAAAAAGCTTAAATTTAGGTTACATAATAAATGGTGTGAATTTTAAAATGGGAGAAAAAATATGAATAAGGCAGATCTATCAATCAAGACCTATATTGCCCTTATCATAGCTTTTACTATCTTGGCAGCAATTAATATCTTTTTACCTCAAGGTTCTTTTCTACCAATTTTGCCAGAGCAAGAACTTCCAGCCCCTAAACCAGTGCTTGCCCTTGTGAATGCAGTCATTATGCTTGTTCTATATGGTGGTTTGGGTTTTCTTGGATTAAAACTTTCACAAAAACTTGGCTTTGCTGACATTTGGGATTCGAAAGTTTCCAACAAACAAAGGCTTCTAATTCCCGCATTCATTGGGTTAGGCATCGGTGTATTTTTCATTTTCGCCGATGCCATTTTGAGTCAATTTCATACCTTAGGACCACTTCCTCATCCAACATTTCCCACTTCCCTCGTTGCTTCGGCTGTTGCTGGTATTGGAGAAGAACTAATATTTCGTCTGTTTTTCATCTCATTCTGGGTATGGCTTATCTCTTATGTAATTCTAAAAAAGAGGTGGCAAAATCAAATCTTCTGGATTGTAGCCATTTTTTCGGCTCTTGCATTTGCTTTTGGGCATATTCCTTCGGTAATGATTCTTTTTGGTTTGAATACTGTTAATGAAATTCCATTTGCTCTTATGACTGAGATTATTCTTCTCAACGGAGTACTTTCACTTTTTGCTGCCTATTACTTCAGGAAATTTGGATTTCTGGCTGCAGTTGGCATCCACTTTTGGGTAGATATAGTCTGGCACGTTATTTGGGGAATGATTTAGTTATGCCGCCACATCAACACAGCATAAAAGGTTCGTTTTCGCTCACCCAAATCCTTCGCTAACGTTCAGGACTTCTTTTATGGTGGGAACGTTATCTGAAATGCTGTGTATAGGAAAGACGAAAAGGATGGGTGAGAAAACCTTAAAAGAGAGAGGTATTTAACA
>DRIG01000082.1 GCA_011052815.1 candidate division WOR-3 bacterium
GCGGCAAAAGGAATGGTTGAAAGAAATGAAGCAAAAAGGCTGTGAAAAGTACTGATATTCAATTCCGAAAGATTATTGAGCAGGTATCTCTTTTTATGGCGTGCCCGTTCTTTCAAATTCGGGAAATACTTTTGAAAATACTCTATAACATCCTCTTCTAATTCACTCTTCGGGTTATTTTCGATCAACAGATTCAAGTATCTTAAAATGCGCTCTTTCATCTCAAAGGCGGCTTCATTGGTAAAGGTGATACCGTATAATGAATCAAGCGGATAATTTCTTTTGTTCAGATAGAGAAAAAGGAACCGCAGCGTAAGGGCGTGGGTTTTACCCGCGCCGGCAGAAGAAATGAGTGCGATGTTGCGTATTCTATCGCTCATAATTCACTCCGCACAAATCTTTAAATAAACAGAAAGTACAATTTTTCTGATCAGTGGTTCGGGAAAAAGGAATTGATTCATCCAGGATTTCACGGATCGTCGGCAGGAGAATCTCTTCTTTGAATTCAGCCAGATATCGAGCGACCGAGTCTTTATCGGTTATTTCGATGATTCTGATGGATTTGGAAATTTCATAATAAGCCAATCCACAAATCATCTCCGGTGATCTGCCGGTTAAGAGTAATGCGTATAAAGGAAGCTGAAATTCCACGAAATCTTCTCCCAATCGGTATTTCTTCTTTTCCGGAACCGTTGTTTTGTAATCGATTATATAATACCTGTCGTCATACATATCAACCCTATCTGTATAACCGTACAACTTAACTTTTATATTACCAATGATCTCCGTATGACTGACGCGTTCTTCCAATATTTGATTGTTGATTCTATACCCTTCTTTGAATCTTGTCACCTCATGTTCCAGGAACTTATCCAATCTCTTGCGGTAAATCTCCAAATCAAAGAACGTCACCTCTGTCGGTTTCTGCGCCAGTTCCCGTCGCAAAACTTCTTGAACCTCTTTATACAACAACTGTTTTGCTTCTTCTAATCGATTCTCTCCCAGCCCTTCAGGAAATCGGTACTTATAAAAATTTCTCAACGCTCCATGCAATATCCTGCCCCATTCGCGCGCACCCGCCTCTTCGATTATTTCCACAGGTTCTTTCAGCGCCGCGACATACTTCAGAAAAAAACGATAGGGACATTCACGATAATCCTTTAAATTCGTCGGTGTCAACCCCCGGCTGGAGATCAAATGATAAAGATGGTTGAGAACATTGCGCTTTTTCTTTACGCTTCCCTCCGGAGTTTTGATTGCTGTATTGTCGAACAAAATCGGTCTCCTATCCACAGGAATGTTATCCTCCTCGAGGAAGTCAATGAATCGGGAGCGGATGTTCCTGTTTTCTTCCTCAATATATGAAAGAAAAACTTCTTTTTCGCTGTTTATCATTTCAGTAAAATAGTAATAATAAAGATTCTCACGCTCTTTATCATAGGGCAGACCGACCTGTCTGCGAACCGACTGGTTTACGAACAAATCTTTTTCACTGTATTTCGGAAAAATACCTTCATTCATCGAAGGGATAATAATACAGTCGAAGTCCAGGTTCCTGGCTTCGAGAAGACCGATCACCTGCACCCCTTTCATCGGGTCTCCGATTAAATTGAATCTTTCATCCTGGATAAGTCGTAAAAGAAACTCAAGGATTCCAAGACCACCCTTAATCATCCCTTCCGGTATACGGAGTTTTGTAAAACGATGAAGAGACTCTAAAAATTCATCTATGTCAGGCGATGCCCTTTTTATGAACTCTTGATTGCAGGAAAGAATCGTATTCAACATCGTTGTAAGATTGTCAACATAATCACTCAGAGAAAGGTCGGCGCTGACCGTCTTGATGCAATATTTAATCAAGTGAATTAAGGGGTCAAAAGTTTCGTCGTATCTCTGATCAGGGATAAAATAATTCTGTTTTTTCTCGACCATAAACTGTATGAATTGATATATTATAGGCCGCAGGGGTTTATCCTGGAACGAGGCGTTTTTGAATAAAGGATGTTTAATCAAAGAAAAAAGTTCTTTATAATGGAATTTTGAATCGACAAAATCCTTCAAATGGTCAAGAAAAGAATAGAGTATCGACTGAGTAAAAGGCAAACCTGCTGAGATATTATATTCGCAGCCTACGGTTTTCAAACTCTCGGCAACGGCGTAAATCATCCCCTCATCCGTGAGAATAACGGCGATACGATGAGGTTCGTATCGTCCTTTTATCTTACGAAGAACCTGCTGCAGATAAAAAGTCTGCTGAAATTCTGTTTCCGTCCTCTTGATATGATAGACCGGTGGCGGCGATTTTTCTTCGGTGATAAATTGAATATCATAATTTCCGTCAGGCACAACGGATTGAAGCATTTTATGATGCAGATAAAAAGGAGACGTCGTATCCACATCTTTATCATCGTTCTTTAAAGAAGTATGAAGAATCAACTCCGCCGGCAGTTCTTGCAATATCCTTTGAATCACCCTGTTCTCCACCGCCGTGGTTGCAACCAATCCTGCTATACCGATATATTTGTAAGCTTTTAAAAACTCGATATTACATTTCTGATGAATCAGGTCATACTTATCAATATCATCGCAATAATCAAGAGCCGACAACTTTTCTCTGTACTTCTGATATACGCTTTTTATTATGAAAAGCTCGTTCTTCACATATCTTTCCGGGTAATGTCCTGAAACAATCTCCTCTTCAAGCCGCTCAAAGCACACAAGTTCCTTTGCAAGTTCATCAAAAAAACCGAGCAGGCGACAGCCGATCGAGATAAATCTCAAAAAAGGTAATTCCTGCCAGAATTCAATCTTTAAAGAATCAATCACCTGTTTCAGAATAAAGTTGCGTTCAATCATATTCAAACGCCTTCCTTTCCTGCCGCCGCAATATTCAAAAATATCCTCCATGATCTCGTCGATCGTTTTCATTGCCGGAGGTATGACAGCGGAGATATTGGAACATTCAAGCAGATACCGTCGGAAATAAAATTTATTGCGCTGGGAAGGAAAGATCAATAAAATTTTTGAAAAATCCGGTGACCAGTCTTTGTATCTTTCCTTGAGATATTCCGCCAGGATACGCAGAAACGGTAACTCAACAGGAATCGCCTTGATTACACTCTTCTCCGGCATATCCTATTATAAATATCATTCCCGAAATGTCAAACCTTATTCAACTTGACAATTTTAAAAATTTATATATTATTATCTAAATGTTCCTGCGTCAATTTTACCTCACCTTCAGCTGCATCACCACCCTCTTCTTTTTAGGACTCCTCTATCTCTACTTTTCCAACAAGCGGGCGAAAGATTTCTTATATGCGAGCCTTCTATTCTTAAGCGGCAGCCTCGTCCTCTTCAGTATGTCTCATCTGAAACTCCGTCCGTCTTCCCATGCCATCATATTCTGGAGTAAACTGCTCTATGCGAGCATCTTCAGTTACATATACACCCTGCCTCACTTCACCCTCTCGATCACCAGAGAAAAAATCAATCGTGGAATTCAAATAGGACTGAATCTGCTGTCCATCCTCTTCATTCTTCTTACATTCTTCACGGATTTTATAATTAAGAACCGCGTGATATACAAAACGGGCATTAAACAAGCTGAACTGTCAAACATCTATCCTTATCTAATCCTGATCGTCCTGGCGATTATTGTATACTTCTATATCCACATATTGAACGCCGCCAGGAAAAAACTCAACAAGAAAGTCTATTATCTTCCGCTGATCATCGGAATGGGAATAGGCATTGCTTCCGGAATCATCGATTTTCTCGGAATCACCGCGGGAAAACCGTTGATCACCGACATTCCAAATCCCTTCATCTTCGGAATATTCATCACTTCTTTATCCTTTGGATGGACATTTCTCTCGCAATACACCTGGGCTTTTACCAATCTCACAAAATCCCAGGAAGAGATTGAAAAGCTTGTTGAAAAATCAAATAGAGACTTTCTGGAATTCGTCCACCTGATCGCCAAAACCCTGGAGGCGAAAGACCACTATACAGCGGGACATTCTCTTCGGGTCATGGACTATGCTACGAAGATCGCCCAGGCGCTCAATCTCCCTGACAAAGAAATAGAATTATTGAAGCAGGCATGCCTGCTCCACGACATCGGAAAAATAAGTATTCCTGACGGGATTTTGAACAAGAAGAAAAATCTTACCAAAAAAGAACGTGAACATATACTGAAACATCCGATCATCGGTAAAAATATTTTAAGTACGGTGAGTGAGTTCAAAGAGATTCTTGATATCATCTACGCCCATCACGAACGGGTGGACGGTAAGGGATATCCGGATGGTAAGACAAAGGATGAGATTCCACTGCTGGCGAGGATTCTTGCGGTCGCTGACACTTACGATGCGATGCGTTCAGAAAGACCGTATCGCCGTGCAAAATCCAAGAAGCAGGCATTGAAAGAATTAAAGCTCGCCCGGGGTTCTCAATTGGATGAGGAAGTCGTCGACATCTTCATAAAGGCACTTTCAACCGCCTGAAAAACAAGATTTCTTAAATCATCATTCCCTGAACGGGCTCTGATTCTGGGCTTCTTCCTCTTTCTTCTTCTCTTCAAGATGTTCTTTTATGATCTTCTCACGGATTTTCCTGTCCCGATTCTGTATGATCAAAGAAATCACCCATATCAACAAAACAAGCCCTAAGGTTATTAATATGATCTTCATAATCTGACCTCCGTTCTCTGATAAAGATGAATTTCAACCAACCATAATTAGTCTATTTATAATTTCAAAATTGTCAATACACATTTGGCTCAAATCCTCAATTCACCAAACCGCAAAAATAGGAATCGTGGTGATATTGACAATAATAAAAAATCCAATATAATTTGAATTAAAAAAAGGGGGGTGTGAGGTCTCCACGAATGTTTTTGTCGCCGTTTACAAAAACTGAGTGGAGAATAGGGGGGAGAATCCCTCCTTGGCGAATCTGTTAGCGTAATGAAACGGCGTCTGTGCAAGGTATCGACCACGGCGGTCTCACATCAGATAAAAAGATCAGAGATCGCAGGTGGTAGGGGGGTGTGAGGTCTCCACGAATGTTTTTGTCGCCGTTTACAAAAACTGAGTGGAGAATAGGGGGGAGAATCCCTCCTTGGCGAATCTGTTAGCGTAATGAAACGGCGTCTGTGCAAGGTATCGTCCACGGCGGTCTCACATCAGATAAAAAGATCAGAGATCGCAGGTGGTAGGGGGGTGTGAGGTCTCCACGAATGTTTTTGTCGCCGTTTACAAAAACTGAGTGGAGAATAGGGGGGAGAATCCCCCATATTGCGCCCGTAGTTCAATCGGATAGAACGGTGGACTCCGGCTCCGCAGGTTAGGCGTTCGAATCGCCTCGGGCGCGTGGCGAATTTAAAAAATCATTTCAACGAGGAGGTCATAAATGGAATTTTATGAAGTCATTAAGAAAAGAAAGAGCGTGAGAAAATACAAATCAGACCCGATTCCTCAGGATGTCTTGGACCGCATTCTCGAAGCTGGAAGAATCGCTCCATCCGCAAAGAACATCCAGCCGTGGCGTTTCATCGTCGTGAAAGATCCGGCGATAAAGAAAAAAATCGGCGAGGCGAGTCGCGGGCAGACCTGGATAGCCGATGCAGACGTAATACTCGTCGGTTGTGCCCTTGAAAAGATCGCCTGGGGTAGAATGGGCGGATACATGAGTTCCTTTGCCGTTGATCTGGCGATCGCAATGGATCACATAATCCTGGCGGCGGCCAATGAAGGACTCGGCACCTGCTGGATTGGAGCATTTGTTGAAAAAGAAGTCAAAGAAATTTTGAATGTCCCTGATGATGTGAAGGTTGTGGCGCTTACTCCTATAGGTTATCCTGCTGAAGAGCCCAAAGACAGAGGTAGAAAATCCATTGAAGAAATCGTGTCGTACGATAAATATTAAATTAAAAATTATACCTGACGATTGATTCTGCTCCACCTGTATTCTCGTCAAACTCAACAATTACACAATTGGCGAGAATGTCCTTTTTCATAATCTTGAATTTCTGCGGAAGCAGAAATAAAAAATGTTGTATGATCTCCTCTTTTTTATCACCGATTATCGAATCAGCGGATCCCACCATTCCGACATCGGTGATATAGGCGGTTCTATTATCGATAATCGTTTCGTCCGCCGTCTGAACATGCGTGTGGGTTCCGATAAAGGCGGTAACTCCACCGGCAAGATAAAAAGCAAGCGCCCTTTTTTCGCTCGTTGCTTCGGCGTGAAAATCGACAAAAATATTCGGGGTTTCTTGCTGAATCATTTCGACAATCCTCTTGCCGACGACGAATGGATTTTCCAGCGGTTTCATAAAAATCCTTCCCTCAAGATTCAGCACCCCTATCTTGACACCTTTTTTTTCATAAATAAAATACCCTCTTCCCGGTGTACCTTCCGGATAATTCGCAGGCCTTAATAAACGTGTTTCCTCCTGAAGATATTTATAGACCGCCTTGTGCTTCCAGACATGATTACCTGTAGTGATACAATCAACGCCGCACGAAAACAACTTCTTTGCGGTCTCTTCGGTTATTCCGATCCCGCCGGCGAGGTTTTCACCCTGAGCAATAGTGAAAAAGATGTTCTCTTTCTCTATCACCTCAGGTAAATATTTAATGAGTCTGGTTCTTCCGGGTTTACCGATTATGTCACCGATGAAGAGAACTTTCATTCTTCAAAAGTTCGGATCTCTTAGAGAACCTGAGACAGGCAGTCTACAAATCTATCTATCTCCTCTTTACTTCTCTTTTCAGTAACCGAGATTAAAAGTCCGTTATCCTGCTTTTTTTCAAATATTGAAAGAGGTACACCTCCGAATATTTTATATTCAAGAAGTGCATCGACGACTTCTGCTGACGGTTTTTCTGTTTCTACAGCGAATTCTTTGAAGAACTCTCGTTTAAAGAGAGGTTTGATTCCTTTTAATTCTTTTATTCTCGCATAAAGATAATGACTCTTTGAAACACAGAGATTTCCGATATCGATTATTCCCTGTTTACCGAGGCAGCAAAGATAAATCAAGGAACTCAAGGCACAGAGCGCTTCATTGGTACAGATATTCGACGTCGCTTTTTCCCTTCTTATATGTTGTTCCCTTGTTTGAAGGGTCAAAACAAATCCCCTCTTGCCCTCCACATCCGTAGTCTCACCGACGATCCTGCCCGGTAAGGAACGCACATATTCCTTTTTTGCCGCAAAGATGCCGAGAAGCGGACCACCGAACCCCTGGCTGATACCGAGTGACTGCCCCTCACCTACAGCGATATCGGCGTTGTATTCACCGGGTGGAATTATCACACCCAGGGAAATGGGATCGATCACAGCAATAAAAAGAGCGCCCTTTTCATGAACAATCTTCTCTATCTTCTGCATATCTTCTAAATAACCATAGAAGTTCGGATTCTGGACACATACACAGGCGGTATCCTCATCGATAAGACCGCTGAGCAACTCCATATCGACCGCTCCCTCTTTTGAAGCACAGGGAATTATCTCCAACCCGCACTCCCGCGTGTAGGTGTGAACAATCCGTCGGTAAAAAGGATGAATCAAATCAGCAAGAATAACTTTCTTCTTTTTCCGGATAGTGTAAGCCATATGACACGCCTCTGCCAGAGCAGAACCGGCGTCGTACATTGAGGCGTTTGCGATCTCCATTCCTGTAAGTTCGCAGACAGCGCTCTGATATTCAAATATCGTCTGAAGCGTGCCCTGGGAAACTTCGGCTTGATACGGTGTGTATGCCGTATAGAACTCACTTCGTGAAATCAGACTATCCACAACCGCAGGAATATAGTGGTCGTAAACCCCCGCCCCCATAAAAGAGAGATAGTCAATATTGTTATAATTTTCCCCGGCCAACTGATAAAGAATCCTGCGCACGTCATTTTCGCTCAAAGCCGACGGAAGTCCGCAGGTTCCGTGAAATTGAAGTTCTTTCGGTATTATCCGATCGATCAACTCTTCAAATGAACCGACTCCGAGTTTCTGAAGAATATCCTTTTCATCCTGAGGTGTAAGGGGCAGATAATGCATCAGTGCTGAGCAATCAATTCTTTATACTGATCAGGCGAAAGAAGTGTCTCGAATTCTTTGGTGTCGTCCAATTTGATTTTATACAGCCATCCTTCACCATAAGGGTCTTTATTGATTATTGAAGGATCGGCAACCACTTTTTCATTGACTTCAATCACCTCGCCACTCACTCCCGCAAAAATATCACTCACTGCTTTTACCGCCTCGATCGTTCCGACAGCCTCCCCCGCCTTGACTTTTTTGCCGACAGGCGGTGGCTCGACCATCACGATATCAGAGAGTTCTGACTGAGCGTAATCGGTTATTCCCTCGATTGCCACATCACCTTCAATTTTGACCCACTCGTGTTCCTTGGTATATCTCAGTCCCTCTATTATGTTTGCCATTATACCTCCTTATCTGCTATATGTTATAAAACAGTATGTAGATATGCAGAATTTTCCTATTTATGACTGGCATGTTTATAAAAAGGTCCCTTTATCACCTCAGCCGGGATGATTCTCTTTCCTATTATATTCAACTTTGTACCGCTTTTATTAAAGGGTAAATCAACATATCCCATACCGATCCCTTTTTTAAGGGACGGTGAAAATGTCCCTGAGGTGACGAAACCGATCTTTTTCTGTCCGTCGCGGATTTCCTGATGAGGTCGTGGAATACCTTTATCCACCACTTCAAAACCGACCAACTTCCTCTTTATTCCTGATTCTTTTATCTTTACCAAAGCTTCTTTGCCGATGAAATCACCTTTATCAAGTTTGACGACCCATCCCAGTCCGGCCTCTAAGGGATTGGTCGTCTTGTCGATATCATTACCATAAAGGCAGTATCTCATCTCAAAACGAAGGGTGTCCCGTGCACCCAGACCGATTGGTTTAATATCAAACTCTTTGCCGGCGTCGAAAATCAGTTCCCAGATACGATCGGCGTTCTCCTTGGCAAGATAAACCTCAAAACCATCTTCTCCTGTGTAACCCGTACGTGATAAAATCACGGGAATCTCCTCTATCATCGTCTCTGTGGACCAGTAATACCTCAATCCACTGAGGTCGCACTTACAGATTTTCTGCATAACATCTGCAGCCTTCGGTCCCTGAATTGCCAGCTGTCCTATCTCGTCGCTCAAATTCTTGATTTCGACCTCGAATTTTTTATTCTCTAAAATCCACTTATAATCCTTGTCAGTATTCGCAGCATTAACAACCAGTAATATTCTGTCCTGGAGATTATAGACTAAAAGGTCATCAACAATACCGGCATCGGGATAGAGCATCGTGGTATACTGAACCTGATTCAGGCCCAGATTCTCCACATTATTTGTCGTGAGATAATTGACAAATTTCACTCTTTCCGGACCCCGGATCTCGATTTCACCCATATGAGAAACATCGAAAACCCCGACTGAGTTCCGGACAGCCTGGTGCTCGGGAATTATACCTTCAAATTGAACCGGCATCAAAAAACCTGCAAATTCGACAATTTTTGCCTTATTTTTTATATGTTGTTCATAAAAAGGAGTCTTCTTTAACATAGAATAATTATACCCAAAAAAACGGAAAAGTCAATAAGACGCAGCGTCAAAATACCGCCTGTTTCACCTCGCTAAAACAGCGGTTTTCTTTGCCTTTGTGATGCGATCCTTATAACGATATTCAAGATAGACGATATACATTCCCGAAGGAAATTCTTTCACACCGACGCTGCCGTCCCAGTACACAGTACCCCTGTCCTCTGCACAGAACTCTTTCTTGAAGATGTTATGCAATCGCCTTCCCCGCGCGTCAAAGACCGTTATCGTCAGATACCCTCCCGGCTGCGGCAGTCTGTAATCAATCTGCAGACGGTCGTTACAGCCGTCATTGTCAGGCGTGAAAATACTGGGCGAGAGTGCCAATTCTCCAATCTCCCCTGTCACCGTCAACTCTTTAAATGCCAGATTATTACCTGGATTTTTGTCTTCGGAAAAAGCTATTTCAAAACCGAGTGGATGGATGCCCTGGGCAGGAGTTTCATAGACATAAAATAGAACCACGCTGTCAAAAGCATTAACCATCTCTCCGGAAATACAGGACACCAGCTCATCTATCTGCCGGATACTGTCTCGGTTTAAATCATCGAATATCAATAATTCATATTCGTCCGTCGCCCGTAAACCGAAATTTTTGATCCTCACACTGATCGTGACATCTTCGCCGGATTTGAGCTCTGCAGGGATGAAAAAGATGGACTTCGAGTCAACAGCAAGATCAAACGCATCAGTGGTGCTGTTCTCCCTCCCGGGTGTGGCTCCGGAGGAATCGAGTGAAGGATGCCAGTTACTCACTTCATCAGGTAATGAAAGGTCGATTCTCTCCCATGATATTCCATCACCTGGATCTGAAGGAAAAAAATCAGAGCTGTCATAAGGCGTGCCGAATGATGTGGTGCATCCTGCTGCATTTGAAAAAACGATCAGGGGATCGGAATTCTGGATGCCGTTTCCGATCGTCGTATTGGCGGTCGTGACGACAAGCAGCGAGTCGGGAAAATCATACGGCTGTACATAACCGCCGGTGGTCGTATCGCTCGTATATTCCCTGTCCAGAATGAGGCAATAAGAAAACGGATAAAGTTTTGTAGAATAAATTCTGAGCCCGGGATATTTAATAAGGAGTCTCTCATCGGTCCAGGCACAGATGCTGTCTTCGGCGTCAAAATCAGACAAATGGAAAAGAGCAAGATCGATCGTATCAGAACTCTGGTTATAGAGTTCGATATATTCGTTTCTGTCACCGGGACTTCCGGCTCCTGATTCTGAACCCCTGACATTGGACATCACTTCACTGATAACAAGTGGAGAATCTACAGTATAAATAAATAAGAGCAGTGATACAAGCACGGGCAATTATAAGCAAATACCACAATCTGTCAATAGATTCAACAGGGATGCATATTTCCAAAATGCGGGGGGAAATAAAATGTTTGATGGAGGCGGCGGGAATCGAACCCGCGTCCGAAACGCTTCAATGAAGAGGACTACATACTTAGTCTCTTTACGAATCTCCTCTTGCGTCACCAAGAGACAGGTCGACAAGAGATAGCCTTTTCAGAATGACCCATTAATTCCAAAGGCGGGAACTAATGGGCTTCAGCCCTATATGACGCCTGGCCCTGAGCTGGGCTGGCCACTCAGGCAGACGAAGCTGCAATCTTTATGCAGCTAAAGCATATCCCATTTCAGGATCTTTTTTCTCAGGTCGGATTAACGAGGTGGCCAGAACCCTCGGTATGCCCTCATTCATCTCATTCGTCCCGTCGAGACCGATCGCCCCCATAAATTTTTATTACACAACGCTTATTTGTACTCGCCTTTTCTAATTATATTATAGCAAAAAACCGACGGTTGTCAATAGCTGATGGGGTCAGATCTTCTTCAATCTTCAATTCTTCACCCTGCAGAAAACAGTCGTCTGTTTACACCAGATGCTCATAGCCGGTGGGCTCAAGAGGCTTTGTCTTTCCTCTGACCGACAGATACAGACCCCGACCTTTCATCACCCTGCCGATTTTGAAAATCTTCAAGCCCGGGACCTTCGGCGGCCTTGAAGCGGTAAAGAGCAGTTCAAAATCCTCACCCGACGATAACAAGAACCGCAGAGGATCGATCTTTTTTATATTACAGAACTCACCGAGTTCAGAATGAATGGGAATATATTCTGCATCAATCACTATCTTCACCCTGCTCTCTTCGGCAAGATGCAGGGCATCAGTGGACAGACCGTCTGAAGTATCAATACAGGCGCTTATGAACCTGCGCAGTCTCTGTGCCTCTTTGATCCTCGGTTCAGGGAAAAGATGCCGCTTGATCGAATGCGGATAATCTTTCCGTACCATCTTTTCTTTAAGAACCAACCGGCCGACCTCTGCCAGACCGAGAAAGTTGGTGACGTAAAGTGCCTGACCGGGTCTTGCGCCGCAGCGCAGAACCGGCGTTCTGGTCTTACCGATGACCGCGATCGTCAAACCAAAGCAGGGGCTGGTGACGACATCACCGCCCGCGATGTCGAATCGGTAGTTCCTCGCGACCTTCTGGAAACCGTCATAGAGTTCTTCTATCTCCTGTAGTTTGATCGTTTCGGGAAGATTCAGAGAAATAAGTGCGCATACAGGTGAACCGGCCATTGCGGCGATATCTGAAAGGCTCGCACAAAGGGTATGATAACCCAGGGCGTACATTGAAAAATATTCGAGGTCAAAGTGCACCCCTTCAAAAAAGGAATCGGTCGTAACGACAAAGCCGCTGCGCAAGACCATTGCATCATCGCCGATTCCTTTTGCAATTTCCCTTCTCGTGGTCGGAAATCTTTTTCGGATGAAATCGATGATCGCCAGTTCGCCGCCTCTCCTATCTCTTCTTTTTTTCACCTCTCCTTCCTCTTATGATATTCAGAAATCTTCTATACATGAAATTCAATGACATCGCCGTCGGTTAAAATATGGTGCTTTTCAACACGTTGGCCTGAATATCCGTTATCACTCCAGAGTCGGGCGAATTTAAGATTCTTTTTAAAGTCTTTGTGAATGTGTTCAGCCGCATCGAGCACGGTCGTGCCCTGTTTGAGCACAATCGGTTCATTTCTTACCACGGGTCTGCCGATCTTTTTCGTATAAACCCTGATGATATGCAACTCGTCAAATAA